>NZ_JBFAQM010000003.1:0-97089 GCF_040677315.1 Actinoplanes sp. NPDC049316
GCACGTTCCAGCAGGCCGCCGGCCAGCTGAAGGAGACGGCGCAGGACGCCGCGCAGACGACCAGGCAGCAGGCCCAGTCGTCCGCGCAGGACGCCAAGGACCAGGGCAAGCAGGCCGTCGCCGACGCCCGCTCCTAGGGCGTACGCCCCACGTTTGTCGCTCCCTGCCGGGGGCACCTGGCAGGGAGCAGACAACGAGGGAGCGAGCATGAGGGTCGGGTACAAACTGTCCGCCGAGGGCTTCGGCCCCAAGGAGCTCATCGAGCAGGCGGTCCGCGCCGAGCAGGCCGGATTCGACTTCGTGGAGATCAGCGACCACTACCACCCGTGGCTGGACGTCCAGGGCCACTCGCCGTTCGCGTGGACCGTGCTCGGCGCCATCGCCGCGAGGACCGAGCGGATCGGGCTCGCCACCGGCGTCACCTGCCCGACCGTGCGGTACCACCCCGCGATCATCGCGCAGGCCGCGGCCACCCTGCAGATCACCTCGGACAACCGCTTCACGCTGGGCATCGGCGCGGGGGAGCGGCTCAACGAGCACGTCGTGGGCCAGGGCTTCCCGAGCGTCCGCGGCCGGCACGAGCGGCTGCGCGAGGCGCTGGAGATCATCAAGCTGCTGTGGCAGGGCGGCTACCAGTCGTACGAGGGCAAGCACCTCCAGCTGGAGGACGCTCGCGTCTTCGACCTGCCCGACCGGCTTCCCGTCATCGCCGTGGCCGCCGGCGGGAAGAGCGCCGCGACCATGGCCGCGGAACTGGGCGACGGCCTGTTCGCCACCGAACCGCGCAGCGACCTCGTGGAGACCTACCGGGGCGCCGGCGGCACCGGACCGCGCTACGCCGAGGTGCCGATGGCCTGGGCGCGCACGGAGGAGGCCGGCATCGAGGAGGTGCTCAAGACCACCCGGTGGGCGCTGACCGGCTGGAAGGTCATGAGCGAGCTGCCGAACCCGGTCAACTTCGACGCCGCGTCGCGGACCGTCCGCGCCGACGACGTCCGTGAGCAGTTCGCGCTCGGGCCGGACGCCGAGCCGTACGTGCAGGCGGTCAAGAGGTACACCGAGGCGGGCTTCGACCACATCGTGCTGCAGAACGCCGGGCCGGACCCCGAGGGCTTCATCGACTTCTTCCACAAGGACCTGGGCGACAAGCTGCGCGCCCTCTAGTCACCCATCAGCTTCCGCAGAACGGCGGGGATGCGCGCCACCACGGCCCGCTCCTCGCCGTTCAGGCTGTCCAGGGCCGCCGCGATGAACGCCGCCCGGTGCCGCCGCTCGGCGTCGAGGCGGCGTACCCCCGCGGGGGTGATCGCGACGACGACCTGCCGGCGGTCCGCCTCGGCGGCGCCCAGCGTGACGAGGCCCTGCTGGGTGAGCAGGCCGACGGTCCGGGTCATCGACTGGTGCCGCACCCGTTCGCGGCGGGCGAGCTCCGCGATGGACAGACTCCCGGCCCGGTCCAGATGCCCCAGCACCGCCGTCTGGCTGCGCGGCATCGTGTCGTGCTCGCGGACGTGCCGGACGAAATCGCCCATCGCGGACCGCAGGTCCTCGGCCTCCCGCACGGACTCCTCATTGGCGCTCATGGCAGAACAATACAGGCTTGCTGTACAGTCCGGATACACAGCAAGCCTGTAGATCTGGAGACGTGCATGAACTACGACCCGTACGCCCTGGCCTTTCCCGCGGCTTCGTTCCCGCTGCGCAGCGATGACTTCGCCATGAACGGGCCGTTGCCGGCGGAGGCGTACGCCACCGGCGAGTCGGCGGGGCAGTCGCCGCAGCTCTCCTGGGGCCCGCTGCCGGAGGGTGCGCGCAGCCTGGTGGTGACCGCGTTCGACGCGGACGCGCCGATCCCGGGTGGGCTCTGGCACTGGGCTGTCAAGGACGTCCCCGCCACGGTCCCCGGACTGGCCCGCGGCGCCGCGACGCAGCTGCCCCCGGGCGCCGCCCACCTGCCGAACGACCTCGGCGTGGCCGGCTACTCGGGGGCGAAGCCGCCGCCGGGCACGGGGACGCACCGGATGTTCGTCTGCGTCACCGCGCTGACCGTCGACCGGCTCGACGTGCCGCCGGGCGCGAGCCTCGCCATGCTCAACATCCTGCTGATCCCGCACACCGCCGGCCGTGCCGTGCTGATCGGCACCAGCGCCGCTGATCACTGAGGGTGAATGTATCGACACGGCGGATCGGGGTACCCGCGGGTCCATGACGATCCAGCTGGACCCAGCGGGAGCCGCCGGGGCCGTGATGCCGCCGGAGACCGAGGACATCACCGTGGTGGTCGCGACGCGTAACCGGCGCGACCGCCTGCGGGAAACCCTGCCCCGGCACGCCGCGCCCGTGATCCTCGTCGACAACGGCTCCGACGACGGCGGTCCCGACGAGGCGCCGGGCGTCGACATCGTCCGGCTCGGGGAGAACCTCGGCGCGGCGGGACGCAACGTCGGGGTCGAGCGGGCACGGACACCGTACGTGGCCTTCGCGGACGACGACTCGTACTGGGAGCCGGGCTCGCTCGCGACGGCGGCGAAGCTGCTCGACGCGTACCCGGGGACCGCGCTGGTCTCGGCCCGCGTGCTGGTCGGCGCGGACGGCCGGGAGGACCCGATCTCGGCGGCCATGGCCGCCGCGCCGCTCGGCGTTCCCGGCGACGCGCCCGGCCCGGCCATCCTGGGTTTTCTCGCCTGCGCCGTCGTGGTCCGGCGCGACGCCTACCTCGCGGCGGGCGGTTTCCACCCCATGCTGCACGTGTACGGCGAAGAGGCGCTGCTGGCGATGGACCTGGCCGCGGCGGGGCACCGGCTGGCGTACACGCCCCAGCTCACCGTGCGGCACCTGCCGCTGCCCAGCGGCCGTGACCCGGGTGCGCGGCGCCGCATCGAGGTGCGCAACCGCGTCCTGACGGCCCTGCTGCGGCGTCCGCCCGCGGTCGTGCGCCGGACGACGGCGCAGGCGTGGCGGGTGGACCGGGGCGGCGTGGCCGATGCCGTGCGGCTCCTGCCGCGTGCCCTGGGACAGCGCCGCGCGCTGCCCCAGGACGTCGAACGGGATCTCGTCAGCCTCGGGTGCTGACGCCCGTCACCAGCCGGCCGGCGGGGCCTCGATGTGCACCGCCTTGGTCACGGTCATCTCGTCGAGCAGTTCGGGGCCGTACCCGAAGCCCTGACCGCTGCCCCGGCGCGGGTGCGCCGCGCCGCCCGGGGCGCCGCCGAACACCGCGTTGATCTTCACGGTGCCGGCCGGGAGCTCGCGCCACGCCTGCTGGGCGTGGCTCATCGAACCGGTGAGCACGGTGGCGGCCAGCCCGTACGGGGAGTCCGCGGCCCGCGCCAGCGCCTCGCCGAAGGAGTCGACGGTCGCCACCGGCGCCACCGGCCCGAACGTCTCCTCGCGCAGCACCGCCATGTCGTCGGTGCAGTCCGCGAGCACGGTCGGCGGGTAGTACGCCCCGGGACCGGCGGGCACCTCGCCACCGGTGAGGACCCGCGCGCCGGCCTCGACCGCCGCCGTGACCTGTGCGTGCACGCCGTCGCGCAGCCGGGTGTCGACGAGCGGGCCGATGTCGCCGGCCCACGTACGGGCCTGCTCGGCCAGCGCCTCCAGGAACGGCCCGGCCACGTCGCGGGGCACGTAGACGCGTTCCACGGCGACGCAGATCTGCCCCGAGTTGGCGAAGGCGCCCAGGGCGGCCTGCTGCGCCGCCCACACCGGATCCACGTCCGCGTCGACGATCAGCGGGTCGCTGCCGCCGTTCTCCAGCAGCGCCTTGGCGCCCGTCCGGGCGCACGCGGCCGCGATGGCGCGCCCCGTGGCGGTGGAGCCGACGTGCGCGACGACGTCCACGTCGGACGCCGCCAGCGCCGCGCCGACCGGTCCGTCGCCGTTCACCAGCGAGAGCACACCGTCGGGGAAGTGCGGCGCGAGTAGCTGAGCGAGCCGCCAGCCGGTCGCCGGGGTGCGCTCGCTGGGCTTGTGGACCACCGTGTTGCCGGTGACCAGGGCCGCGCCGAGCAGGCCGCAGGAGACCGCGACCGGGTCGTTCCAGGGGGTGATGACGGCGACGACGCCGCGGGGGCCGTACGCCATCAGGTCGATCGCCTCGTCGTTGCCGGCCAGGCTGCGGCCGCGGTGGGCAGGGCCCAGTTCGGCGTACTGGCGCAGCGTGCCGACCCCCGCGCCGATGGAGTCCCGGGCGCCGCCGACCGGCTTGCCCATCTCCTGGTTCATCAGCTCCGCGAGCTCGTCCGCGGCCGCCTCGACCGCGTTCGCCGCGGCGTGCAGGGCGGCCGCCCGGGCCGCCGGCGCCGTCCGGGCCCAGCCGGCCGCCGCGTCCCGGGCCGCCTTCACCGCCGCCGCCACGTCGGCCTCGGAGGAGACCGGCACGGTGGTCACCGGGTCACCGGTCATAGGGTTCGAAACGGTCAGCGTGCGATCCGAGCCGCCGGGTCCCCAGGTGCCGCCGATCAGCTGTTCCACGTCATTCATGGCCGCCGCTTTCCCCGCCGCGCCCGATGCAAACTTCCTGAGATCGGCTATCAGTGCAGCTAGGACCCGATCTCAAGAAGTGGAGAACAAGTCGATGATCATTCGGTTAGGTGGGTGATCCAAGGGTAACCCGCGGCCCATGCGAGTCCTGGGAATCAACGCGATCTTCCACGATCCGGCGGCCGCCCTGATCGTCGACGGTCAGGTGGTCGCGGCTGCGGAGGAGGAGCGCTTCAGCCGCCGCAAGCACGGCAAGCGCCCCGTACCCTTCTCGGCCTGGGAACTGCCCGAGCTCTCCGCGGCCTGGTGCCTCGAGGAGGCCGGCCTCGAGCCCGGCGACCTCGACGCCGTGGCCTACTCCTTCGACCCGGGGATGACGCGCGACGCCGCCGGCCTCGGGCTCGACGACCCGTGGGATCACCTGCGGGTGGACTACGCCCGCCGTGCCCCGCAGTTCCTCGCCGGGGCGCTGCCCGGCCTCGACCCCGAGCAGGTCCGCTTCGTGCCGCACCACGTCGCGCACGCCGCCTCGGCCGGCCTCTCCGTACCCGAGGACAGCGCGGTGCTGGTGCTCGACGGCCGCGGCGAGGTCGCCAGCCACCTCGCGGGTGTCTACCGCGACGGGCAGCTGACCACGCTCGCCGGCCAGGAGCTGCCGCACTCGCTCGGGCTGCTCTACGAGGACCTGACCCGCCACCTGGGCTTCATGCACTCGTCGGACGAGTACAAGGTCATGGCGCTGGCCTCGTACGGCAGGCCGAAGTACCTCGACCTGTTCCGCGAGTGGGTGCACGCCGACGAGGACGGCGGCTTCACCGTGGAGCGCATCGACTGGTCCGCGCTGACCAAGGCCCGCTCCGCCGACGGCGAGATGACCGAGGCGCACGCCGACCTCGCGTCCAGCGTGCAGGTGCGGCTCGAGGAGGTGCTGCTCGACCTGGCCCGATGGACGTACGAGGCCTCGGGCGGGGTCAAGACGCTCACCATGGCCGGCGGCACCGCGCTGAACTGCGTCGCCAACGCCCGCATCGCCGCCGAGGGCCCGTTCGACCGCGTCTGGGTGCAGCCCGCCGCCGGCGACTCCGGCACCGCGCTCGGCGCCGCCCTCTCCGTCGCGCGTACCGGCGGGCCGGTCGTGCCGTTCGCCGGCGCCGACCTGGGCCGCGGCTGGAGTGACGAGGAGCTGGAGGCCGAGCTGAAGCGTGCGGCCCTGCCGTACACCCGGCCCGAGTCCATCGCCGCCGAGGCCGCGAAGGTGCTCGCGGACAACGGCATCGTCGCCTGGTACCAGGGCCGCAGCGAGTACGGCCCCCGCGCGCTGGGCCACCGTTCGCTGCTCGCACACCCCGGCGACCGGGACACCCAGACCCGCATGAACAACGTGAAGGGCCGCGAGCAGTTCCGGCCGATCGCGCCGATGGTCCGCGCCGAACGCTTCGGCGACATCTTCGAGGGCGTCTACCCGAGCCCGTACATGCTCTTCGTGCACAAGGTGAAGCCGGAGTGGAAGGACCGCATCCCGGCGGTCACCCACGTCGACGGCACCGCCCGCGTGCAGACCGTGCACACCGAGACCGAGCCGGTCGTGGCCGAGATGCTCGCCGAGTTCGAGCGCCTCACCGGGCTGCCGGTCGTGGTGAACACCTCGCTCAACACGGCGGGACGGCCCATGGTGGACACCCCGCGCGAGGCGATGGAGCTGTTCGGCTCCGCCCCGGTGGACCTGCTGGCCCTCGGGCCCTTCGCCGTGCACCGCGCCTCGGCCTTCGGGGACGGTCGATGACCGGCGTCTCCGTCGTCATCCCCACCCTCGGCCGGCCGAGCCTGACCGCGCTGCTGACGGCGCTGGCCGCCGGCGCGCCCGCCCCGATGCCGGTGGAGTACCTGCTCGTCGACGACCGGGCGCGCGCCGCCGGGGAACTGCCCGTCCCGCCCGGCATCGACGTGAAGGTCCTCACCGGACGTGCCGCCGGGCCGGCCGCCGCGCGCAACGTGGGCTGGCAGGCGGCCAACCACGAGTGGGTGGCGTTCCTCGACGACGACGTGCTGCCGGACCCCGACTGGGCGGCCCGGCTGCACGCCGACCTCACCACGGCCTCGGCACACGTCGGGGGAGTGCAGGGCATCCTGCGCGTGCCCCTGCCGGCCGACCGGCGCCCGACCGACTGGGAGCGGGTCACCGCCGGGCTGGCCGACGGCGCGTGGATCACCGCGGACATGGCGTACCGGCGGTCGGCGCTGGAGGCGGCCGGCGGCTTCGACGAGCGGCTGCCCCGGGCCTTCCGGGAGGACGCGGAACTCGCGCACCGCGTGCGCAACGCGGGCTTCGAGCTGGTCAAGGGGGCGCGGACGGTCACCCACCCGGTGCGCCCGGAGGGCCGCTGGGTCAGCGTACGGACCCAGCGCGGCAACGCCGACGACGCGCTGCTGCGGCACCTGTACGGCCCCCGCTGGCGTACCGCCCTGCAGATCCCGCCCGGCCGACGCTCCCAGCACGTGGCGGTGACCACCGCGGCGGCTCTTGCCGGGGTGTTCGCCGCCACGGCCGCCCTCACCCGCCGCCGGGGCTGGGGCACGGCCGCGGTCGCCGCGACGGCGCTCTGGGCCGCCGGGACGGCCGAGTTCGCCGCCGCCCGGATCAAGCCCGGCCCCCGCGACGCCCGCGAGGTCACCACGATGCTGCTGACCAGCGCCGTCATCCCGCCCGTGGCCACCGTCCACTGGCTGCGCGGCTGGGCGCGGTGGCGCGGGTCCCGCCCGGTGGAGCCGCAGCGGTGAGCCGGCTGTACGAGGCCGTCCTGTTCGACCGCGACGGCACGTTGATCGTCGACGTCCCGTACAACGGCGACCCCGCACTGGTGCAGCCGATGCCCGGCGCCCGCGAGGCCCTCGACCGCCTGCGCGCCGCCGGGCTGCGGCTCGGCGTGGTCACCAACCAGTCCGGCCTGGCCCGCGGATACTTCACCGCGGAACAGCTCGGCGCGGTCAACGCCCGCGTCGAGGAGCTGCTCGGGCCGTTCGACACCTGGCAGATGTGCCCGCACGACGACACCGCGGGCTGCCGCTGCCGCAAGCCCGCGCCGGGCCTGATCGAGGACGCCGCGGCCGCGCTGGGGACCAGCCCGCAGCGGTGCGTCGTCGTCGGCGACATCGGCCGCGACATGGTCGCCGCGGGCGCCGCGGGCGCCACCGGCATCATCGTTCCCACCGGCGTGACGCTGACGCCCGAGGTCGCGGCGGCACCCGCCGGCGCCGCCGACCTCGCCGCGGCGGCCGGCCTCATCCTCGACCGGCAGGCCCTCGTCACCCCCGCCGCGACCCGGGAGCGGGCCGGCACCGTCCTGGTCGTGCGGTCCGACTCGGCGGGCGACATGCTCATCTCCGGGCCGGCTGTCCGGGCGGTCGCGGCCGGCGCCGAGCGGGTCGTGCTGCTCTGCGGGCCGCGGGGCCGGGCGGCCGCGGAGCTGCTGCCCGGCGTCGACGAGATCATCGAGGCGCGGCTGCCCTGGATCGACCCGCAACCGTCGCCTGTGGACGCCGCGTTCGTCCGCGACCTGACGGCTCGGCTGGCCGCGACGGACGCCGAGGAGGCCGTGATCCTCACGTCCTTCCACCAGTCCGCCCTGCCGCTGGCGTTGCTGCTGCGCGCGGCCGGGGTCGCCCGGATCACGGCGATCAGCGAGGACTACCCGGGCTCGCTGCTCGACGTACGGCACCGCGTCCCGGTGGGGCTGCCGGAGGCGGAACGTGCCCGCTCGGTCGCCGCGGCCGCGGGGTTCGCCCTGCCCGCCACCGACGACGGCGGGCTGCGCGTGGAGGCGGGACCCGTACGCGCCGGGCACGACTACGTCGTCGTCCACCCCGGAGCGTCCGTCGAGGCCCGCTCCTGCCCACCGGAGACGATGCGCGCGATCGTGGCCGCGCTCGCCGCGGACGGCCACGAGGTGCTGGTCACCGGCGGCCCCGGCGAGCGGGAGCTGGCCGCGTACGTGACCGGCGACGCGGGCGCCGACGCCGGCCCGATGAGCCTGCGCGACCTGGCGGGCCTGCTGGCCGGGGCGTCCGCCGTCGTCGTGGCCAACACCGGGCCCGCGCACCTGGCCGCAGCCGTGGGCACCCCGGTCGTGAGCCTCTACGCCCCGACCGTGCCCTTCGGCCAGTGGGGGCCGTACCGGGTGCCGTTCGTGCGCCTCGGCGACGCCGCCGCGCCGTGCCGCGACACCCGCGCCACCCGCTGCCCCGTGGCCGGCCACCCGTGCCTGTCCACCATCGCGCCCGCCGACGTGCTCGCCGCCCTGCGGCTGCTGGGCGTACGGGCGCAGCACCCCCGAACGGAAGAGGTCGCCGCGTGAACATCCTGCTCTGGCACGTCCACGGCTCCTGGACGACGTCGTTCGTCCACGGGAAGCACCGTTACCTCGTGCCCGTCAACGCGGCCCGCGACCCGTGGGGCCTGGGCCGCGCCCGGACCTTCGACTGGCCCGAGACGGTCGAGGAGGTCGACATCGGCGCGCTCACCCCGGACGACGTCGATGTGATCATCCTGCAGCGCCCCGCCGAGCTCGAGCGGGTGGCGCACCTGCCCGCGCCGAAGATCTACGTCGAGCACAACACGCCGAAGGGCGACGTACCCGACTCCCGGCACCCCATGGCCGACCGCGACGACCTGGTCATCGCCCACGTCACCCACTTCAACGAGCTGTTCTGCGACACCGGGGCCACCCGCACCACCGTCATCGAGCACGGCGTCGTGGAGCCGAAGGCGCGCTACACCGGCGAGCTCGAGCGCCTCGCGGTGGTCACCAACGAGCCCGTCCGCCGCAACCGTGTCACCGGCACCGACCTCATGCCCCGCTTCACCCCGGTCGCGCCCCTCGACGTGTACGGCATGGGCGTCGCCGGCCTGGACCTGGACCGGGTCACCGCGTACGACGATCCGCCGCAGGCGCGGATGCACGAGGAGATCGCGAAGCGGCGCGCGTACCTGCACCTGTGCCGCTGGACCTCGCTGGGGCTGAGCCTGATCGAGGCGATGCAGATCGGCATGCCGGTCCTCGCCCTGGCCACCACCGAGGCCGTCGCCGCCGTGCCGTCCGACGCGGGCGTGCTCTCCACCCGCGCCGACACCCTCGTGGAGGCGGCGCAGTGGCTGATCGACGAGCCCGCCGCGGCCCGCAAGCTCGGCGAGCGGGCGCGTCAGGTCGCCCTGGCCCGCTACGGCCTCGACCGCTTCCTGGCGGACTGGGACCGCCTCCTGGAGGAGGAGACATGCGCATAGCGATGATCTCGGAGCACGCCAGCCCGCTCTCCGCCCTCGGCGGCGTGGACGCGGGCGGGCAGAACCGGCACGTCGCCGAGCTGTCGGCGGCGCTGGCGGAGCAGGGTCACGAGGTCCGCGTCTACACCCGCCGCGACGACCCCGGCCTGCCGGCCGTCGTGGAGATGAACGGCTTCGAGGTGGTGGACGTCCCGGCCGGCCCGGCGATGACGCTGCCCAAGGACGACCTGCTGCCGTACATGGGCGACTTCGCCGAGTGGACCGCCGCGGACTGGCGCTCGGCCTGGCTGCCCGACGTCGTGCACGCGCACTTCTGGATGAGCGGGCTGGCCGCCGTCACCGCCGGGCGCGCCTGCGACGTGCCGGTCGTGCAGACGTACCACGCGCTCGGCACGGTCAAGCGCCGCCACCAGGGCGCCAACGACACCAGCCCGCCGCACCGGGTCGCGTACGAGCGGCAGCTGGGCCGGGTCGTGGACCGCATCGTCGTGCAGTGCCAGGACGAGGTGCAGGAACTGATCCGGATGGGCGTACCCCGCTCGCAGATGGCCCTCGTGCCGTCCGGTGTGGACACCGACCGGTTCCGCCCGGAGGGGCCCGCGGTGCGGCGTGACGCCGACCGGCCGCGGATCCTCACCGTCGGGCGCCTCGTCGAGCGCAAGGGCTACGAGGACCTCATCCGCGCGCTGCCCTCGGTGCCGGGCGCGGAGCTGGTCGTGGTGGGTGGCCCGCCCGACGGCCGGCTCGACGACGACCCGTACGCCCGCCGCCTGCGCGCCCTGGCGGAGAGCTGCCGGGTCGCCGGCCGCTTCCACCTCGCCGGTCCGGCCGGGTCGGCGGACATGCCGCGCTGGTACCGCTCCGCGGACGTGCTCGCCGCCGCGCCCTGGTACGAGCCGTTCGGCCTGACGCCGCTGGAGGCCATGGCGTGCGGCGTACCCGTGGTCGGCACCGCCGTGGGCGGCCTGACCGACACGGTCGTCGACGGGGTGACCGGCGACCTGGTGCCGGCCCGCGACTTCCGGGCCCTTGGCGCCGCCCTGCGCCGGCTGCTGGCCGACGACGTGCGCCGCGTGTCGTACGCGGCTGCGGCGGCCGACCGGGCCCTGCATTCGTACTCGTGGCGACGCATCGCCGCCCGGCTGGCGACGGTCTACGCGACCGTGGCCGGCCGGACCCCGATCACCACGGACTCCCCCCGAGAGGCGGTTGTGTGATGGACCTGTTGGACTCCCACCTGCGCGGCATGGCGGAGGCGCTGGGGCCGTACCGGGCCGTGGCCTCCGGTCGCCTCTCCCGCTGGGGCGCCGAGCTCGCCGAGCACCTGGGCACCGGCGGCCGGCTGCTCGTCGCGGGCAACGGCGGAAGCGCGGCCGAGGCGCAGCACCTCGCCGCCGAGCTGGTCGGCCGGCTGCGCGACGAGCGGATGCCGCTGTCGGCGATCGCGCTGACGCCCGACTCGTCGGCGGTCACCGCGATCAGCAACGACTACGGCTACGACGAGGTCTTCGCCCGGCAGGTCCGCGCGCACGGCCGCCCGGGCGACGTGCTCATGCTCCTGTCGACCAGCGGCCGCAGCCCCAACCTGGTCCGCGCGGCGCACGCGGCCCGCGAGATCGGCGTCCGCACCTGGGCCATGGCCGGCAAGGGCCCCAGCCCGCTCGCCGACGCGTGCGACGAGGCGCTGTGCTGCCCGGCCGACGACTCCCAGGTCGTGCAGGAGCTGCACCTGATCTCGGTGCACGTGATGTGCGAGTACCTGGACCGGGCACTGCCGGTGGTGCTGGGAAAAGCCGCGGCGCGCCGGCGCGAGGCGGTGCTGGTGTCATGAGCCGTCCCCTGCTGGTCGTCGTCGGCGACATCCTGCTGGACCGCGACGTCGAGGGCGCGGTCAACCGCGTGGCGCCGGACGCGCCCGCGCCCGTACTCGACGAGCGGTCCGTCTCGGACCGTCCGGGCGGCGCCGGCCTCGCCGCCCTGCTGGCCGCCGGCCAGGGTCACGACGTCGCGCTGGTCACGGCGCTCGCCGACGACCCCGCCGCGGCCCGGCTCAGCGAGCTGCTCACGGCCGCGGGCATCGAGGTGTACGCGCTGCCGCTGGCCGGCGCCACCCCGGAGAAGATCCGGCTGCGCGCCGGCAGCCAGGTCCTCGTCCGCCTGGACCGCGGCGGCGAGCCGGTCGCCCCGGGCGCTGCGCCGGAGGCGGCGCTGCAGGTGCTGCGGGACGCCACCGCGATCCTGGTCAGCGACTACGGCCGGGGGGTCGCCCGGCATCCGGAGCTGCGCCGCGCGCTGGAGGCGGCCAAGGCGCCGATCGTGTGGGACCCGCACCCCCACGGGCCCGCCCCGGTGCCCAACGTCCGCCTCGTCACCCCGAACGAGTCCGAGGTACGCCGGCTCACCGGCGACGCGGGCGCGGGCTCCATGCTGGCGACCGTCCAGCGCGCCGGGCACCAGCTGCGCCGGCGCTGGCGGGCCGGGGCGGTCGCCGTGACCGTCGGCGCCGCGGGTGCCGTGCTCTGCCACGCGGGCCCGACGCCGCTGGTGGTGCCGCCGCCCACCGAGGCCGACGGGGACACCTGCGGAGCGGGGGATCGGTTCGCCGCCACCGCCGCGCTGTCGCTGGCCCGGGGCGCCCTGGTGTCCGAGGCCGTGCAGGAGGCGGTCGCCGCGGCCACCGCGTACGTCGCCGCCGGTGGCGTCGCCGCCGCGCTGGCCCCGGAGGAGAAGCCCGACGACCAGCAGCGCATCGGCGCCGCGGAGGCCGGCCGGCTGCTCGCCGACGTCCGCGCCCGCGGCGGCACGGTGGTGGCCACCGGTGGCTGCTTCGACCTGCTGCACATCGGCCACCTCGCCACGCTGCAGGCGGCCCGCAAACTCGGCGACTGCCTGATCGTCTGCCTGAACTCCGACAGCAGCGTCTCGGCCCTCAAGGGACCGGACCGCCCGCTGACCAAGCAGGCCGACCGGGCCCGGCTGCTCGCCGCCCTGGACTGCGTCGACGCCGTCGTGACCTTCGACGAGCCGACGCCCGAGGCGGTGCTGACCTGGCTGCGCCCCGACGTCTGGGTCAAGGGCGGCGACTACGCCGACGGCGGGCCGGACCTGCCGGAGGCCGAGCTCATGCACCGCTGGGGCGGCCAGACCGTGATCGTCCCCTATCTCGACGGCCGTTCCACCACCAACACCATCGCCGCGGCGCAGGCCGCCGCCACCAGGAGGTAACACACATGGACGCAGTCATCGTCACCGGCGGATCCAGCGGCCTCGGCGCCGCCGTCGTCGACGCGGTGATCAAGGCCGGCGGCCGGCCCTTCGTCATCGACCGGCAGCCGCCCGCCGACGGCGTCGCCTGGGTCGAGTGCGACCTCGCCGACACCCGGGCCGCCGAGGCCGCCACCCGCGAGCTCATCGAGAAGGCCGGCGGCAGCATCGACGGCGTCGTCACCGCCGCCGGCATGGACGTGCCGGGCGCGCTCGCCGACATCCCCGGCGAGACCTGGGACCGCATCGTCACGATCGACCTGCTCGCCACGGCCGCGGTGATCCGCGCCGCGATCCCCGCGCTCAAGCAGTCGCACGGCGGCGTGGTCACCATCGCCTCGACGCTGGGCGTCAAGGCGGTCAGCGACGCCACCGCGTACTGCGCGGCGAAGTTCGGCGTCGTCGGGTTCACCCGGGCGCTCTCCGCCGAGCTGGCCGGGCAGGTCAACGTCACGCTGGTGATCCCGGGCGGGATGAGGACCAAGTTCTTCGACGACCGCGACGCGCAGTACAAGCCCGGCCCGGACGCGATCCTCAACGACCCGGCCAACGTGGCCAACGCGGTCATGTTCGCGCTCAGCCAGCCCGCCGGCTGCGCGGTCCGCGAGCTCGTCATCGCCGCCGAGCAGGAGAGCTCGTACCCGTGATCCTCGTGCTGCGCGCCCTCGGCGTGGGCGACCTCGCCGCGGGCGTGCCGGCGATCCGGGCGGTCCGGGCCGCGTTCCCGGCCCGGACCCTCGCGCTGGCCGCGCCGGCCTGGCTCACCCCGCTGATCGACCTGGTCGGCGGGGTGGACCGGATCGTGCCCACGGACGGGCTGGACGACCCGCTGCCCGACCTGGGCGGGATCGAGGTGGCGGTCAACCTGCACGGCAGCGGCCCGCAGTCGCACCGGCTGCTGCAGGCGGCGGAGCCCGCGAAGCTGTGGGCGTTTGCCGGCCCGGAGGCGGGGCATCTCGACGGTCCGATCTGGGCCGAGGAGGAACACGAGGTGCATCGCTGGTGCCGGCTGCTGCGCCACTACGGCGTACCCGCCGATCCGTCCGACCTGTCCCTGGCGGTCCCGGACGCCGACGTCCCGCGCGGGGTGACGATCGTGCATCCGGGGGCGAAGTCGCCGTCGCGCCGGTGGCCGCCCGAGCGCTACGCGGCCGTCGCCGAAGCCCTGACCGCCGCGGGACACCGCGTCGTCGTCACCGGCTCGGGCGCGGAGCGCGAGATCGCCACCGAGGTCGCCGAGCGGGCCGGCCTGGGCGCCGGCGCCGTCGCGCGCACGAGCCTCGATGAGCTCGCCGGGCTGGTCGCCCACGCCCGGCTGCTGATCAGCGGCGACACCGGCATCGCGCACCTGGCTACCGCGTACCGGACGCCCTCGGTGGTGCTGTTCGGCCCGATGTCGCCGCAGCGATGGGGGCCACCGCCGGAGCGCGCGTACCACCGGGCCATCTGGCACGGGACCCGCTCCGAGCCGGGTGACCGGCCCGGGCCGGTGCATCCCGCCCTGCTGGCCGTACGGGCCGGCGAGGTCCTCGACGCGGCCGCCGAGGTGGAACGTCATGCGGCTGCGGCGTAGCAACCTCACGAAGCCCGGGTACGGCCGCCGGCGCAGCGGCAAGGGCTTCGCGTACCTGGACCGCGACGGCAAGCCGCTCAAGGACGCCGAGGAGGTCGAGCGGGCGAAGGCGCTCGTCATCCCGCCCGCCTGGACCGACGTGTGGATCAGTCCGGACCCGCGCGGGCACATCCAGGCCACCGGCGTCGACGCGGCCGGCCGCAAGCAGTACGTGTACCACCCGGAGTGGCGTACGGCCCGGGACGAGGCGAAGTTCGATCACGCGCTCGAGATCGCGGAGAAGCTGCCCGACATCCGCTCGCGCCTCTGCACCGACCTGAGCAGCCGCGGCCTGACCCGGGCGCGGGTCCTGGCGGCCGTCACACGGCTGCTCGACATGGGCATGTTCCGCGTCGGCAGCGACCAGTACGCCCAGCGCGACGATGACCCCTCGTTCGGCCTGTCCACGCTGCGCCCCGAGCACGTCCGCGCCGACCGTGGCTGCGTGGTGCTCGAGTTCGTCGGTAAGTCCGGCAAGGAGCACGCCCGGCCGGTGGAGGACGGCGAGGTCTGCCAGGTCCTGCGGGATCTGCGGAAGCGGCGCTCGGGGGAGGAGCGGCTGTTCGCGTACTGGGATCCGGCGCAGAAGAGGTGGCGCGAGGTCCGTGCCGACGACGTCAACGAGTACCTGCGCGAGATCAGCGGCACGCAGATGACCACGAAGGATTTCCGTACGTGGCACGGCACCGTCAAGGCCGCCGGGGAACTGGCCGAGGCCGGGCCGCAGAAGAGCAGGACCGCCCGCAAGAAGGCCGTGTCGCATGCGATGAAGGAGGTCGCCGAGCTGCTCGGCAACACCCCGGCGGTCGCGCGGGCCTCGTACGTCGACCCGCGGGTGGTGGAGGCGTACGAGGAGGGTGAGACCGTCGACGAGCCGACCGAGGAAGCGGTCCTGGACATGCTGGCCGACTGACCCTCCCAGATATGGGATACCATCCCGCATGTGAGAGATGCTCTGGACGACCGGCTCGCCACCCGGCTCGCGTCCCTGCGGGTGCAGCGCGAGTGGTCGCTCGACGACCTGGCCGCGCGCACCGGTGTCAGCCGGTCCACCCTGTCCCGCCTCGAACGGGGCGAGATCAGCCCGACCGCGTCGCTGCTCGGCAAGCTGTGCACCGCGTACGGCTGGACCATGTCCCGCCTGCTCGCCGACGTGGAGTCCACCCCGCCACCGGTGGTGCGCGCCGCCGGGCAGAGCGTCTGGCGCGACGACGCCTCGGGCTTCACCCGCCGCGTGGTGTCCCCGCCGCACGCCGGACTGCGCGGCGAGATGATCGAAGGGCTGCTCGACCCGGGGGCCGACATCGCGTACGACGCCCCGCCGGTGCCCGGCCTCGAACAGCACGTCTGGATCCTCGCCGGCACGCTGCACCTCACCGACGGCGACACCACCCACGAGCTGCAGACCGGTGACTGCCTGCGGTTCCGCCTGTGGGGGCCGACCCGGTTCCGCAACACCGGCGCCGAACCGGCCCGCTACGCCGTGGTGATGGTGCTGCCGTGATCGAACGCCTCACCCCCGGCGCCTTCGCCGACGCCGTCCCGGACCTCGCCGGACTCCTGGTCGACGCCGTGGCCGGGGGAGCCTCGGTCGGCTTCCTCGCCGGCTTCGACCACGCGGCGGCCACGACGTGGTGGCGGGAGCGGGCCGCGGCGGTCGCCGGCGGCAGCCTCGTCGTCTGGGTGCACCGGGACCCGCACGGCATCACCGGCACGATCAGCCTCGCGTACGCGGAGAAGCCCAACGCCCGGCACCGCGCCGAGATCGTCAAGCTCGCCGTGCACCGCGCCGAGCGGGGCCGCGGCCTGGGCCGCAAGCTCCTCGCCACCGCGCAGGAGCAGGCCGCCGCCTCGGGCATCACGTTGCTGCTGCTCGACACGGAGACGGACAGCCCCGCCGACCGCCTCTACCGGACCGCGGGCTGGCAGCGGTACGGCGTCGTCCCCGGCTACGCCGCCGGGCCGGAGGGCGAGCTCAAGGCCTGCAGCTTCTACTACAAGACGCTCGGGCCCGGCCGATGAACCAGCCATGCCCGCCACCCGAGCCCGGCAGCTGCTGATCGACTTCGGCGAGGTCGTCAGCCGCGCCCAGCCGGCCGCCGACATCGCCGCCCTGGCCACCGACGCCGGCCTGCCCATCGGCGACTTCACCGCCCGCTACTGGGCACACCGGGCCGGCTACGACCGCGGCGGGAGTGCGCTCGGCTACTGGACCGCCGTGCTCGGCCACGAGCCTGGACGCGCGCAGCTGAGCCGCCTCGTCGAACGCGACGTCGCGAGCTGGCTGCACCTGGAGCCGGAGACCCTCGCCCTGCTGGAACAGCTGGATGCTGCGGGCGTACCTGTATCGCTGTTGTCGAACGCCCCGCGGGAGCTGGCCCGGGAGCTGGAGCGGCACGCCGCTCTGAGATCTTTCGCCCACCTGGTGTTCAGCGCCGACCTGCGGCGGGTCAAGCCGGACCCGGCCATCTTCACCGCCGCGCTGGGGGTGCTCGGCGCCGCACCGGCCGACGTCGTCTTCGTCGACGACCGCGCGGACAACATCGCGGCCGCGGCCGCGCTCGGCCTGCGGGCCCGCCTCTTCACCGGTACGCCCGCCTGCCGCGCCGAGATCCTCACGGCCACCGCCGGGATGTCCCAGCTCGCCGCGTGAGCCGCGGCTCAGGGCAGCCGGCGCCGGCCGGCGAACCCGAGGTCGAGGCGGTGGTACCAGCCGAGCTCCGGCTCGCCCTCCAGCCAGCACAGCAGCACCGGTACGCCGTCGAGCGTCGCCGGGAAGTCGACGAGCAGCGGCGCCACGCCCTTGAGCTCGGCGCCCGTCTGCTGCACCTCGGTCATGAGTTCGTCGAGCCGGGCCTCCGCCGCCTTGCGTTCCGCGAGCCCGCCCAGCGGGGACGGCCGACCGCCCGGGGTCAGCGCGGCGGACAGCTCCACCATGTCGGCCCGGACGGTCACCAGCTCGTCCAGCACCGGCCGGAGCCGGGCCAGCTCCACCCGCGCCTCATCCGGCGTGAACAGTCCCATGGTGGTCAGTCTTTCACCCCGCGCGGCGCCGAATCACCCGGCCGCCGGCGGGTACCAAGCCGCCATGACCAGTGAGCAGAACGAGAACGTGCCCACCGCCGTCACGGACTCGGGCAGCAGCACCGACCAGCAGATCTCCGGCTACGAGGAGGAGGGTTCCTTCCTCACCGACGAGGCGCCGACGGCGACCACGCCCGCGAACGGCAGCAGCAACGCCGGCGTCAACCAGACCGGCGCCAACCGCCCCGGCAACGCTCAGGACTGAAGGACGGGCAGCTCGGCGCGGCCGTCGCGCAGCTCGTAGGTGGCGTCCACCAGGTCGAGGCCCTCGGTGCGGTGGGTGAGCAGCAGGACCGTCCGTCCGTCGGCGGCGCCGAGCAGGTCGGCCATCAGCTCGTCGGCGGCCGCCTCGTCCAGGCCCTCGGTGGGCTCGTCCAGGATGAGCAGGTCCGGGCCGGCGAGCAGGGCCCGTGCGGTCGCCAGCCGCCGGCGCTGACCGCCCGAGACCGTGCTCCCGGCCGTACCGAGCCAGGTGTCGAGGCCGTCACACAGCCCGGCGAACCACGGGCCGAGGCCCACCCGGGTCAGGGCCGCGACCAGCTGCGGGTCGGTGGCCGCCGGGTCCGCGAGCCGCAGGTTCTCCCGTACGGTCGAGGCGAAGACGTGGTCCACCTCGTCGCCGACCAGGACGGTCCGCGCGGGCCGGCGCACCGATCCGGCGCGCGGGCCGAGCAGGCCCGCGACGACCGCGGCCAGCGTCGACTTGCCCCCGCCGGACGGCCCCAGCACCGCCACTTTCGCGCCGCGCGGCACGTCGAGGTTCACCCCGCGCAGGCTGGGTGGCCGGTCCGGGTCCCAGCCCGCGACCAGGTCGCGCACGATCAGCCGGTCGGCCTCGGGCACCGTACGAGCGGCGCTCGGCGGTTGGGTCGCGATTTCCGCCAGGCGTACCCGGGCACCGGCAGCGCGCCTCCGTGCCGCGGCGGTCGCCGGCAGCGTGGCGACCGGTTCGCCGAGCGCGACCATCCCGAGCAGCAGCACCGCCGACCACTCCGGGGAGAGCCCTCCGGCGTCGCGCAGCACGAGCGCGGTCCCGGCGACGGCGACCGCCCATCCGGCGAGGCTCAGCGCCGCTGCGGCACCGGCCGCGCGGGCGGCTCGCGCTTCCAGCACGGCCAGGTCGCGGCTGCGCCGATCGGGTACGCCCAGAGCATCCCCGCCCCGCACGGCGAGCTCCTCCACACCTTCCACGGTCTCCACGACGGCGTCCCGCAGCCGGGCCCGGGCCGTGCCGGTCGCCGCGTCGTCGCGCCCGGCCCGCCATCCGGCCAGAGCCGGGGCGGCGCCCAGCGAGACCAGCACCCCGACGCCCAGCGGTACGGCCGTCCACGGCGACATCCCGGCCACCACCGAGACCCCCGCCAGCACCGTCACCACGCCTGACAGGGCGGGCAGCCGGCCGCGCAGCAACCCGTCCACGCGCAGGTCCACATCGCCGGCCACCCGGCTGAGCAGGTCACCCCGGCGTCTCAGCCGCGGGCCGGGTACGCGGGGGATGAGGTCGGCGAACACCCGGGACCGCCATGCGCCGAGGCGGGCGAACGCCACGTCGTGCGAGACGAGCCGCTCGAGGTAGCGCAGCAGCGGCCGGGCGACGGCCGAGCCGCGGACGAGCACGACGGCGGTGGACAGGGTGAGAACCGGCGGCAGGAACGAGGCGCGGACGAGCAGCCAGGCGGCCGCGCCGGTCAGCACGAGCCCCGCCAGCGACGATGCGGCGCCGAGCGCCACCGCGGTGGCGGGCCGGACCAACCAGGCTGTCTTCCTAGGATGCTCTACGGGGTGTGTGGCTGGACGCTCCGCAGCGGCAGGCGTCGCGGGGGTGGCGGCAGGCGCCGAGGGCGCCACCTCGACGACCCGGTCCGCCTCCGTCAGCAGCGCCCGCCGGTGCGCGACGACGAGTACCGCGCATCCGCGGGCCGCCGCGGCGCGCAGCTGTCCGACGACCAGTCGTTCCGTCCCGGCGTCGAGATGGGCGGTCGGCTCGTCGAGCAGGAGCACGACCGGACGGCGGGACGCGGCTCGCAGCAGGGCCGCCAGCGCCAGCCGTTGGCGCTGTCCGGCGGACACTCCGCTGCCGAGCTCCCCGAGGACTGTCTCCGGGGTGACCTCGTCGGCCAGGCCGACCGTGGCGAGGGCGGCCCGGACGTCGGCGGGTGCCGCCCCGGGGAACACGTCGGCGACCGTGCGCACGTGCGGCAGCGTCGGCCGTTGCGGCAGGTGGAGGACACCGGGGCCGGTCAGCTCCACGTGGCCCGCGTCCGCCGGCTGGAGCCCGGCCAGCACCCGCAGCAGCGTGGTCTTGCCCGCGCCGGACGGGCCGCGAACCGCCACCAGCTCGTGATCGCGCACCGCGATCGGGCCCGTGACCAGCGCGTCCCGGCCGGCGCCGGGGTAGCGGGCGCGCAGCGCGGTCGCGTACACCGCGGGCCGGCCGCCGTCGCCTGCGGCGGGCAGGTACGCCGCGTCGTCGCTCAGCACCTCGTCCACGTCTGCGATCACCGCGGAGGCGTCCGCGCTCGCATGGAAGCGGGCGGCCATCTCGCGCAGCGGCCGGTACGCCTCGGGGGCCAGCAGGATCACCAGCAGGGCCGCGCCCAGACCCATGCCGCCGCTCGCCACGCGCAGCCCGGCCTCCACCGCGATCAGGCCGACGGACAACGTGCCCACGAGGTCCAGCGCGGTGGAGGAGAGGAACGCGACGCGCAGGACCCGTACGGTCGCGGAGCGGTGCTGGTCGGTGAGGTCACGCACGACCGTGGTCTGGCGCTGCGCGCGCCCGTACACCCGCAGCGTGGGTAGCCCGCGCACGACGTCGAGGAAGTGGCCCGCCAGGCGCGCGTCGGCCTGCCACGCCCGCTGGGCGCGCTGCTGCGTGGCCCAGCCGATCAGCGCGCCGAGCAGCGGCACCAGCGGGAGCGTCAGCAGCGCGATGAGCGCGGACAGCGGGTCGACGACGGCCATCGCGGCCAGGACCAGCGGCGGCAGCAGCACCCCGAGGGTCAGCGACGGCAGGTATCCGGTGAACCACGGCCGCAGCGCGTCGAGCCCGCCGGTCAGCACGGCGCTCAGCCGGCCGCTGCCGTAGCTCGCCACCCAGCCCGGCCCGTGCCGCAGCGCGGCCGCGAGCGTGCGGCGCCGCAGGTCGTCGGTGACGCGGGCGGCGGTTCGCTGCGCGACGACCTGCTCGGCCCAGGTCAGTGCCGCGCGGGCCAGCGCCGCGGCCGCGAGCAGCCCGATCGCGTCGTGGCCGGTGACGATGCGGGTGAGGGCGACGGCGACGGTCACGGTGGCGGCCGCCTGCCCGGCGCCGATCAACGACAGAACCGCGATTCCCGTACGCCCGGAGCGCGCGTGCCGCAGCAACCGGCGATCGACGGGCCCCCGGTTCACGAGGGCACCCGCTCGCTGGCGACGCGGCGGCGGAACACCCAGTACGAGAAGGCCTGGTAGACGAGCACGCCGGGCAGCACGACGACGCCCACGACGCTGAGCAGGCGCAGCGCCGAGTCCGTGGCGGCGGCACCGGTCATGGTGAGCGACCAGGCCGGGTCGAGCGTGCTGCGCAGGACCACGTCGCCGTGGGCCGTGAAGACGGCGACGACGGCCCCGGCGACGCCGAGCGCCGTGGCTGCGAAGGCCACGAGCTCGCGACTGTGCCGCGCGACCAGGGTGATCCCCATGCACAGCACCGCTGCCGCGAGCAGGAGCCGGTTCGCGGTGGCGAAGCCGGCGGCGCCCAGCACGAGCGTGCCGCCGGCGGCCAGGCGTACGCTCCACCGCCGCGCTCGCGCGTGGACCGGCCCGGTGGTGCGCAGCGCGAGGAACGTGGCGCCGATCAGCAGGGCCGCGAACAGCGCGAGCGCCGCGCCGGCGAGGGCCGGCCAGGACGCGAGGGGAGCCAGGCTGCGGCCGAGGCCGGCGCCGGTGACCTCGCCGCCGGCGCCGAGCGCGAGGCCGTGGGTGAGCACGCCGAGCACCGCGCCCCACAGCAGCACGATGGCGGCGGAGCTGGCGGCCAGGGCCGTGTCGCAGCGGCGGCGCCACCGCTCGCCGTCGCCCTTGCCGCGGAACTCGAGGGCGACGCCACGGACCGCCAGGAGCAGCAGCAGGGCGGCCATGGGCAGGTAGAGACCGGACAACAGGGCGGCGTACCAGTCGGGGAAGGCGGCGAAGGTGACGCCGATCGCGGCGACCAGCCAGACCTCGTTGCCGTCCCAGAACGGCCCGACCGTCCGTACGATCGCCCCGCGTTCGTGGTCGTCGCGGCCGAGGACGGGGCCGAGCACGCCGACGCCGAAGTCGAAGCCCTCCAGGACGAAGAACAGCACCCAGCAGAGCACGACGAGCGAGAACCACACGGTGACCATCAGGGCTCCTCAGTAGACCGGGGCGGGGATCTTGCCGGCGGCGGGTTCGGCGGGTGCGGGCGCCGGGGCGAGGGGTTGCCGGGAGAGGTGCCGGACGAGGCGGAACCAGACGACCGCGAGGATGCCGTAGACGACGGCGAAGCCGATCAGGGACGTGACGACCTCGCCTCGGGTGAGACCGGGGGAGATGCCGTCGGCGACCCGGGAGATGCCGAAGGCGAGCCAGGGCTGGCGGGCGGTCTCGGTGAAGACCCAGCCGAAGGTGTTGGCGGCCGCCGGCAGGATCGGGACGAGCGGCAGGAAGCGCAGCATCAGCGGGTGGGCCGGGCGTCCCTTGCGGGTGCTCCACAGGTAGTACGCGGCCACGGCGGCGGCCAGCATGCCGATGCCGATCATGAGGCGGAACGTCCAGAACGCCACGGGGATCATCGGGATGTAGCTGCCGGGGCCGTACTGGGCGGCGTATTGGGCCTGCAGGTCGTCGATGCCCTGCACGGTGGCGCCGAGGCTGCCGGCGGCGAGGATCGACAGCAGCTTGGGGATCTCGATGCTCAGGAACGGCTCCCCGCCGTCCGGGCCGCCGATCGCGAAGACCGAGAACGGGGCGCCGGTGGTGGTCGCGTACAGGGCCTCGGCGGCGGCCATCTTCATCGGCTGCACCTCGGTGATGACCTTGCCGAGGTGGTCGCCGGTCAGCGCGGTGAGCGCCCCGCCGGCCACGGTGAGCCAGGCGCCGAGGCGGGCCAGCGTCCGGAAGGCGGCCTCCCCGGCGGCGCGCAGCCGCCACACCCCGATTGCCAGCAGCAGCGATCCGCCGGCCATGAGCGCGCCGGAGAGGGTGTGCGGGAACGCGGCGAGGTTGACCTTGTTGAGCAGCAGGGCGCCGAAGTCGTCGAGCCGGGCGCGGCCGGTGACCGGGTCCAGGCTGTACGCGACCGGGTTCTGCATGAACGAGTTGGCGGCGAGGATGATGAACGCGCTCAGGACGGTGCCGAGAGCGACGACGACGATCGTGGCGGCGTGCAGCTTGCGGGGCAGGCGGTCCCAGCCGAAGTACCACAGCGCGAGGAACGTGGCCTCGAGGAAGAACGCGAGCATGCCCTCGATCGCGAGGGTGGGCCCGAAGACGTCGCCGTAGAAGCGGGCGAAGGCGCTCCAGCCCATGCCGAACTGGAATTCCTGCACGAGGCCGGTGACCACGCCGACCGCGAAGGTGACGATCAGCAGCTTGCCGACGAACTTCGTCAGGTCCCGGTACTTGTCGTCGCCGGTACGCAGCCAGGTGAGCTGCAGGCCGGCCGCGGTGGCGGCGAGGCTGATCGACAGCGGCACGAAGAAGTAGTGGTAGATCGTCACGACCGCGAACTGCAGCCGGGTCAGGTCGAGCACGTCCATGCCGGGTCCCCTCTACGACAACTCGTAGTAGATACTACGGCGCGTAGTACGACGTCGTGCAGTAGAGTGGCTCACATGGCACTGGGGGACCTCGAACGCGAGGTCATGCAGCAGTTGTGGGACGCCGGCGAGCCGCTGACCGTGCGGCAGGTGCACGAGCGCCTCAGCCGCCGGCGCGAGCTGGCGTACACGACGGTCATGACCGTGCTCGACCGGCTCGCCAAGAAGGGCGTGGTCACCCAGCAGAAGGCCGACCGCGCCTATCGTTACGCGCCCGCGCAGTCGCGCGAGGAGATGACCGCCGCGCTGATGCTCGACGCGCTCAGCGCCGCCCCCGACGGCGTCCGGGACGCGGCCCTGGCGCATTTCGTCGGGCGTCTGGACCCCTCGGCGCTGTCCGCCGCGATCGAGGCGGCCCGGAAGGAACCGGCCCCGGAGTCGTGACGGCGCTTCTGCTCGGTGCGCTGGGCCTGACGTTGTCGCTCGTCGTGCCGGGGATCCTCGCGAGCGCCCGGTGGCCGGACCGGGCGCCGGCCGCCGCGGTCGTGCTGTGGCAGAGCATCACCCTCACCGGCATCCTGTGCGCGCTGGGTGTCGTGCTCGCCGCGCCGCAGGAGCTGGTCAGCGAGCTGGGCTCCGGCCGGCCGGTCGGCGCCACGGCCCTGATCGCCGCCCTCGCGGTCGCCGCGGTCATCATCCTCCGGTTACTCGCCTCGCTCGCCGGGGTCACGTACCGCTCGCGCACCCGCCGGGCCCGGCACCGGATGCTGGTGGACCTGCTCGACACCGCCGAGCGGCACGGCGAGCTGCCGGACGAGGTGCCGGCGGGGCTGCGGGTGCTGGACGGGCCGCTGCCGTTCGCGTACTGCCTGCCCGGGCGGCAGCCGCGGGTCGTGCTCAGCGGGGGAGCGCTGCGGGTGCTCGGCCGGGCTCAGGTGAGCGCGGTGATCGCCCACGAGCAGGCACACCTGCGGCACCGCCACGACCTGGTGATGGAGTCGTTCACCGCCTTCTACCGTGCCGTGCCCCGCCCGCTGCGCAGCCGGGCGCCGCTGGACGCCGTCCACCTGCTGCTCGAGATGGTCGCCGACGACGCGGCCCGGCGCCGCTGCGGGGCCGGGCCGCTGGGCAGTGCCCTGGCCGTGCTCGGCGACGCCGTCACCCCCGGCGGTCCCGCCGAGCCGGCCGGGGACGCCGACCAGGACCGCCGCCGGCGCCTGTCCCGCCTGGCCGGCGACGACCCTCGTTCGATGCCGGTGGCGGCCGGCGCGCTCGCCGCGGCTGCCGCATTGCTGGTGTTACCCACAGTGATCCTGGTGGTGCCGTGGCTCGACCAGGCACTCTCGGCATGGCCGCTTTAAGTCTTCCTTAATGACCCTGCGTGACCGGGAGGCCGGGTTCAGTTCCGGTGTGATCGGGAGTACGGTGGTGCCCGGCTCGTCGGTCCCCCCTCGTCCAACCGGGCGACCCGGCGGGTCACCGCCTAATCGTGTGCAGCACGAGCCGGGGACCCACGACCCTGGGGTGAAGCCGTGGCACCATCGCGGCCGGGCGCGCTTCCCGCCCGAACCCGACAGCTAACCCGGTCGGCGGCCGAGGGAAGAAAGGACACTGCACCTACGTGAAACGGATCGGGACGCGCCGCGCCGCGATTCTGCGCAGCCTGCTCTGTGTCATCGCCGCGGTCGGGGTGATGCTGGTTCCCACCGCGGCCCACGCGACACCGTCGCCCTCGAGCATCGAGAAGCAGATCGACGAGCAGTGGAACAAGCTCGAACCGGTCATCGAGCAGTACAACGACGTGCACAACCAGCTGATCAAGAACCGTGCACAGCTCAAGCAGATCAACAAGCGGCTGCAGCCCCTGCAGCTGCAAGTCGATCTCGCCCTGTCGCAGGTGGGCGGCATGGCGGCCGACGCGTACAAGCAGGGTTCACCCGGCGCGATGAAGGCGATGCTCGTCAGCGGCTCGCCGACCGGGCTGACCGAGAAGCTCACGTTCCTCGATCAGATCGCGCGTCACCAGCAGCAGCAGATCGCGGGCGTGGCGAAGCTGCGGGACAAGTACGCGAAGGACCAGCAGGCTCTGACCACTCTGACCGACGCCGTGGCGGCGCGCGACAAGGACCTCGCCACGCGGAAGAAGGAGATCCAGAAGAAGGTCGACGATCTGCAGAAGCTGCGGATCAGGGCCTACGGCCAGAGCGGCGCGAGCGACGGTCCCCTGCGGACCGGCCCGTGCCCGGTGGACTACACCAACGACAAGGGTGGCCGCGCGGCCCAGAAGGCGTGCTCCCTCATCGGGATCAAGTACATCTTCGGCGCCGAGGGACCCAACGGGTACGACTGCTCGGGCCTGACCAAGGTGGCGTGGGCGGCCGTGGGGGTGCACCTCGAGCACTTCACCGGCGACCAGGTCCACACCGGACGGGCCGTCAGCCGCAGCGAGCTGCAACCGGGAGACCTGATCTTCTACGGCAGCCCGGTGCACCACGTGGGCATCTACGTGGGGGGCAACACCATGGTGCACGCGCCCCACACCGGTGACCACGTCCGCATGGGCGACATCGACCGCAGCGGCGCCATCGTCGCGATCCGTCGTCCAGGCTGACCGGCACCCACCAGCACCACCGGAAAGCCGCCACGGTCGTGGCGGCTTCTCCGTTGTCCGGCAGACTGTCCGGCGTGCACCCCGCCGTCTTCACCCGCAACGTCACCAGCGCCTGGGGCGACGCCGGCCGCCGATGGCTGGCGGCGCTGCCGGACCTCGTCACCGCCGTCGCCCGCGAGTGGGAGCTCACCGTCGGGGACCCGTACCCGCTGAGCTTCAACTGGGTGGCGCCCGCGCGCCGCGCCGACGGCTCCGCGGCGGTGCTGAAGCTCGGCGTACCCGAATCCGGGCACCTGAGCAGCGAGGCGACCGCGCTGCAGGCGTTCGGCGGAGCCGGCGCCGTGCGGCTGCTGCGCCGCGACGACGACCGCGGGGCCCTGCTCATCGAGCGCGCCGAACCCGGCACGACGCTGCGGACCCTCGTGCAGGAGCACGACGAGCAGGCCACCGCGATCCTCATCGCCGCCATGCGGCGGCTGCACCGGCCCGCGCCGCCCGGCACCGACCTGGAACCGCTCGAACGACGCCTCGAGAACTTCGCCGGGCACCGCGAGCGCTACCGCGGCCGCGACCCCTTCCCGCCGGGGCTCGTCGACCAGGCGATGAGCCTGCACGCCGACTTGTGCGCCTCAGCGACCGAACGCGCCGTCCTGCACGGCGACCTGCACCACGAGAACGTCCTCGCCGCCGAGCGCGAGCCGTGGCTCGCGATCGACCCGCACGGCGTGGCCGGCGACCCCGGCGCGGAGCTGGGGCCCGCCCTCTACAACCCGCTCGACGGCGACGAACCCACGCTGCGGCTGCTCCCGCGCCGCCTCGAACAGTTCGCCGACGGCCTGGGCATACCGCTCGACCGCGTCGTGGCCTGGGGTTTCGCGCAGGCGGTGCTGTCGGAGGTGTGGAACGCCGACGGTGGTGTGCCCCGGCCCGGGCGCGCGCTCGAGGTGGCCCTCGCCCTGCGACCCCGGCTGGCTTAGGCCCAGGGGGCGCCGATCTCGTCCTGGACGTAGAGGGTGGCGGTGTCGCGGCCCGCGTTCTTGCCGCGGTGCATCGCCCGGTCCGCGTGCCGCATCAGCGTCCTCGCGTCCGTGCCGCCCGGGTACGCCAGCGCCACGCCGACGCTGCAGCCCACCTCGAGCCGCAGGCCGGCCACCGACGCGCTGGCCGCGACGCCCTCGATGATCCGGCGCGCCACACCCATCGCCTCGTCGGCGCTGCGGACGTGCGTCAGGACCACCCCGAACTCGTCGCCGCGCAGCCGGCCGGCCGTGTCCGTCTCGCGCGTCGTGCGCTTGAGGACGCCGCTGATGGTCTGCAGCAGGCGGTCGCCGACGTCGTGGCCGTACGTGTCGTTGACCGCCCGGAAGCCGTCCAGGTCGCACAGCAGCATCGCCACCGGATGCTGGTACCGGGTGCCCTGCGCCAGCGCCCGCGCCAGGTCCCGCTCGAGCGTCGGGCCGTTCGCCAGCCCGGTCAGCGCGTCGTGCGAGGCCGCGTACGCGATCCGGTCCTGCGCGGCCCGCCGGTCGGTGATGTCCCGCTGGTGGCTGACGATCGCCTGCACCGACGGGTGCGCCAGCATGTTGCGGGCGACGATCTCGTGCCAGTTCCACGACCCGTTCGCGTGCCGTACGCGCAGCTCCGCCGAGTGCTCCACGGTGCTGTCCGAGGCGAGCAGCCGCGCGAACAACTCCGCCGAGGCGGCCTCGTCCTCCGGGTGGAACAGCCCCCGCAGCACCCGCCCGCGCAGCTCCTCCGGCTTGTACCCGAGCACCGGGCGGGCCGCCGGGCTCACCCACGTCACGTCGCCCGTCGCGTCACACATCGTGATCACCTCGGAGCCGTCCCGGACCAGCGCCCGGAACCGCTCCGCTCCGCGCCGCGCCGCCTCCTCGGCGAGCTCACGGGCCTCGGCGAACCCGCCGAGCGTCCGCGCGGCCGCGACGACCACGGCGGCCACCAGGGCCGCCAGCACGTGCGACTGGACGACGTCCATCCGGCTGCCCAGCACCCCGCCCGCGACCAGCGCCTGAGCGGCGCCCACGGCCGCGACCACCGCGACGGCCGCCGGCTTCCAGGCCCGGGATCCGCACCGGTGCACGTACGCGGCCACGACGGCCACGTGCAGGACGGCGAGCAGGGCGCCCCAGCCGGTCGCGTACATGACCGCGGTCAGCGCCACCACGTACACCGGGACGCGCCACCGGGGCGGGCGGCTGCCGTCACCGCGCGCGAACCGTGCGGTCCTCGAGATCGTCGGATGGCTCACGGTGCAGTCCCTCGTCCTGTCCTGGTACGCCGCGGTCGCGGGTCGACAGCCCTCCCATTCGGCCGGACCGCCGTGCACTCAAGAAAGGTGCGCCGAAAACTGACGCTGCCGGGGGGTCTTCGCCGCCCGCGGCGTTCCGGACCTGCGGGCCGGCGGCGCTCCCGACCTGCGCGCCGGCGGCCTTCCGGACCTGCGGGCCGGCGGCGCGAGGGGCCTCCGGATCGAAGCGGGGCCGGCCGCGGGACCGTCCGACGGACCGGCGGGGCGTCGGGATTGTGGGTGGGCGCGGGCATAATCGCGTCTCATGAGTGACGCCCTGATCGACAGCCTGACCGCGGCGGTCGGCGCGCGGCCCGACGACCTGCCGCTGCGGCAGCACCTCGCCGAGCTGCTCGTGGCCGTCGGCCGGCCCGCCGAGGCGATCGGGCACGCCGCCCAGCTCCTGGCCCGCGACCCGGGCGACGCGGCGGCCCGGCGCATCATGGCCGCCGCCCTCGGTACCGGATCCCCGGCCGGCCCGGCCGCTCCCGCCGACCCGGCCGGCCCGGCTGCTCCCGCCGATCCGGCCGGCCTGGCCGCCCCCGGCGACCCCGCGCCGGGCCCGGCGGTGACCGGTCCGGCGGGCGGTTCCGGTTCCACGCCACCCGGCCCGGCGCCGGCCCCGCCGTCCGGTCCCCCCTCCGCGCCGCCGTCCGGTGCGCCCCCGACGCCGCCTCCTGGGCCGCCGTCCCCGGCAGCGCCCGGCCCGGCAGCGCCCGGCCCGGCAGCGAGCGGCCCGGCGGGCGGCGGGGTCGACTGGGCGGCGTTCGAGAGCGAGCTCGAGGGCGTCGTCCCGCCGCGCTTCGCCGCCTCCTCCTCCGGCGAGCCCGAGCCGGTCCGCGGCCACGGTGACCGCGCGTTCGACATCGAGCGGGCGACCGTCACCCTCGCCGACGTCGGCGGCATGCACGAGGTCAAGAAGCGGCTCGAGCTGTCGTTCCTCGGCCCGCTGCGCAACCCGAAGCTGCGCACGTTGTTCGGCAAGAGCCTGCGCGGTGGCCTGCTGCTGTACGGGCCGCCCGGCTGCGGCAAGACCTTCCTCGCGCGGGCCGTGGCCGGCGAGATGGGCGCCGCCTTCGTGTCATTGTCGATCACCGATGTGCTGGCGATGTGGGTGGGCAGCTCCGAGCGCAACCTGCACGACCTCTTCAGCGCGGCGCGCGGGCATGCCCCCTGCGTGCTGTTCCTCGACGAGATCGACGCGCTCGGGCACAAGCGCAGCCAGCTGGGCTCGTCGGCGCTGCGTACGTTGGTCAACCAGCTGCTCACCGAGCTGGACGGGGTCGACGGCAACAACGACGGGCTGTTCGTGCTCGCCGCGACCAACGCGCCGTGGGACATCGACGCGGCGCTGCGCCGGCCCGGACGGCTCGACCGGACGCTGCTCGTGCTGCCGCCCGACGAGCCGGCCCGCGCCGCGATCCTCGAGTATCACCTGCGGGACCGTCCGGTCGCGGGCATCGACCTGGCCCCGCTCGCCGCCGCCACCGACCGCTACTCGGGCGCCGACCTGGCCCACGTCTGTGAGACCGCCGCCGAGTACGCGATGCGCGACGCCATCAGCACCGGCGAGGTGCGCATGATCGGCCAGGCGGACATGGTCGCGGCCGTGCGCGAGGTACGCCCGTCCACGGACGCCTGGTTCGCGACCGCGCGCAACGTGGCCCTGTTCGGCAACGCGAGCGGCGACTACGACGACCTCGCGGCGTACCTGAAGCAGCGCAAGCTCCTGTGACCGGGCTCGACGCGTACCGTCAGGCCCGGCACCTGGCCGAGGTCGGCCGGCACAGCGACGCCGAGGCGAAGCTGCGTGCGGCCCTCGCCGCCGAGCCGGGCGACGCCGACCTGCTCACCCTGCTCGGCTACGTGCTGCGCCAGCAGCGCGACTACCCCGCGGCGCTGCGGGCCTGCGACGCGGCCGTCGCCGTGAATCCGCGCCTCGCCGACGCCCACGCCGAGCGCGCCGAGTCGCTGATCGCCCTCATCCGCGACGAGGAGGCGATCACGGCCGCCGGCGAGGCGATCCGGCTGCGCCCGCACGACCCGGGCGGGCACCTGGTCCTGGCCCGCGCGCTGTCCTCGGCCAGGCGGTTCGATGCGGCCCGCGACGCGGCCCGGCACGGCCAGTCGCTCGCCCCGCAGTCGGTCGAGGCGCTGCTCACGGTCGCCGACGTGGAACGCGACGCGGGCAACCGCGACGAGGCCGAGCGTACGGCGCGCGCCGCGCTGGCCCTCGACCCCGGCAACACGTACGGCCGCTGGCTGCTCGCGATGCTCGACGCGGAACGGCTGCGCGTCCGCCGTTCGATGCGCGCCCTGCGCGACGTGGCCCGCGAGAACCCGGCCCGCCCCGACGTGATCTCGATGACGTGGCCGATCCGTAGCCTGCTCAGCGCCCTGCGCCGCTGGTTCTCCGTCGCGGTCCTGCTCGTCACCGCGGGGGCGGTGGTCGCGACCGCGTGGAGCCCGGCGGCCCTGCCGGCGCGCGTGCTCGCGGCCCTGGTCGCGGCGGTCGTCGCCGGCTTCGCCGTCCGCGTGCTGATTCCGGCCGGCCGCCTGCCGTGGCGCTGCCTGCGCCTGGTGCCGTGGCTGCTGCGCCGGGCCACCCTCGCGGGGGCGGTCACGGTGGCGGTGATGGTGGCGCTGCTGCTCGCGTACGCCGCGACGGGCGTCTGGTGGCTGACACTGCCGCCGCTGGCGGCGGTGCCGGTGCTGTGGGCGTGCGGCTTCGCCGAGCTGCTCGGGGCCCGGCTGGACGACCCGGGCTACCTGCACGCGGTGAAGGCCTTCGGGCGGGACCTCAAGAACTTCCGCGTGGAGCTGAAGAAGTGGTGGCAGGACACGAAGCGGGAGCTCCGCGAGGCCTGGAACGAGCCGGAGACCACCCGCAAGGATCCCGCCGACCCGCGAGAACCCCGGCGACCACCCACGGACCGGTAAGGACGGAGTGCACGGTGAACCTCGACTGGCCCGGCTGCCGCAACGCCCGTGACCTCGGCGGGCTGCCCACCGCGGACGGCTCGGCGATCCGCCCGCGCGCCCTGCTGCGCTCCGGCCACCACGCCGGGCTCACCCCGGACGGCATCGCCGGGGTCCGCGCGGCCGGTGTCAGCCGCGTCGTCGACCTGCGCCGGGACACCGAACGCGACGCCCGCCCCAGCCCGTTCGCCGGGGATCCCGGCTACGTGCACGCGTCGGTGCTTCTCGACGTCATCACGTACGAATATCCCGACGACTCGTACGGCCCGCTGCTGGACCACAACCAGCAGCGCGTCGCGGCGGCCTTCCGCGCGATCGCCGAGGCGCCGCCGGGCGCCGTGCTCGTGCACTGCCACGGCGGCCGTGACCGTACGGGGGTCCTCGTCGCCCTGGCCCTCGGCGTCGCCGGTGTCGCGCCCGATGTGATCGCCGAGGACTACGCGCTCACGGCGGATTCCCCGGCTGCCACGATGCGCAACACGCTGGATCATCTGGACGACGCGTACGGCGGGGTCCACGCGTACCTGCGGCGGATCGGCATCACGGAGGACGAGATCGACGCGGTGCGCACCCGCCTCCGCGAGCCCGCGTACCTCGCCGAGACCCGCGACGGCTACGACCGTTTCGCCGCGGAGTACGCCGGCCTGTTCGGTGACGCCGGGGCGCGCCACGTGTGGGAACGCGCCATGCTCGCCGGCTTCGCGGAGCTCGTTCGCGCCGAACCGGGCCCGGTCCTCGAGGTGGGCTCGGGCATCGGCACGATCACCGCGTACCTGAAGGGCCTCGGGCTGGACGTCTCCGGCATCGACCTGTCACCGGAGATGGTCGCCATCGCCCGCCGTGACCATCCGTCCATCACCTTCGGCACGGGCACGATGACCGCCCTCGCCCATCCGGACGCCACCCTCGCCGCGGTGGTCGCCTGGTACTCGATCATCCACCTCCCGGACGAGGAGGTCTCCGCGGCCCTCACCGAGTTCCGCCGGGTCCTGCGTCCCGGCGGGTACGCCTTCCTCGCCTTCCAGGTCGGCGACGAGGCACGCCACGTACGCGACATCACCTTCCACCGCCGCCGGCCCGGCCAGGTCGCCGGCATGCTGCGCGAGGCGGGATTCGAGTTGTGCCTCGAGTCGGTGCGCGCGCCGGATCAGGAGGGCCTGGCAGAACATCTGCCGCAGGCGTACCTGCTGGCCCGGCTGCCACGGCCCACGGAACCCCAAGAGTTATAGAACTCTGCTCCAGAGTTATGGCATGCTGGTGGCCAAGTTCTAGAACTCTGGAGGGTCGCGATGACGGTGAGCACGATGCGGGATCCCGCCTCGGTGGGTCGCTTCGGTGACTTCGGCGGACGGTTCGTCCCCGAGGCGCTGGTCCCGGCCTGCGCGGCCCTGGAGGAGGCGTTCCGCGAGGCGTGGGCCGACCCCGCCTTCCGGAGCCGGCTCGACACGTTCCGGACGGTCTACGCGGGCCGGCCGACCGCGCTGACCCCGGCCTGGAACCTGTCGGCCGAGCTCGGCGTCACGCTGCTGCTCAAGCGCGAGGACCTCGCCCACACGGGGTCGCACAAGATAAACAACGTGCTCGGCCAGGCGCTGCTCGCGCGGCGGATGGGCAAGACCCGGCTCATCGCCGAGACCGGGGCCGGCCAGCACGGCGTCGCCACCGCCACGGCCGCCGCCCTCTTCGGTCTGCGCGCCACCGTCTACATGGGGGAGCGGGACATCGAGCGCCAGGCGCTGAACGTGTTCCGGATGACGCTGCTCGGCGCCGAGGTCGTGCCGGTCACGAGCGGCAGCCGGACCCTCAAGGACGCCACGAACGAGGCGCTGCGGCAGTGGGTCTCCGCGGTCGAGGACACCCACTTCTGCCTCGGGTCGGTCGCCGGGCCCCACCCGTACCCGTGGATGGTCCGGGAATTCCAGCGGGTCATCGGCGAGGAGGCGCGGCGGCAGTGCGCCGCGGAGCTTCCCGCCGGCGTCCCGGACGTCGTCGTCGCCTGCGTGGGCGGCGGCTCGAACGCGGCCGGGACGTTCGCGGGCTTCGTCGGCACCGGCGCGCGTCTGGTGGGCGTCGAGGCGGCGGGTGGTGCGGCGATGACGTACGGCACCCCGGGCGTCGTGCACGGTTCCCGCTCGATGGTGCTGCAGGACGAGGAAGGCCAGATCGCCGAGGCACAGTCGATCGCGGCCGGCCTGGACTACCCGGGCGTCGGCCCGGAGCACGCCCAGCTGGGCACGACGGGCCGCGCCGAGTACGTGACCGTCTCCGACGACGAGGTGCTGACCGCGGTCCGCCGGCTGGCCCGCGCGGAAGGCATCATCTGCGCCCTCGAGTCCGCGCACGCGGTGGCCTGGGTGCTGCGGGCGGCCGGGACGGGGGAGCTGCCCCGCGGTTCCACTGTGCTGCTGACGCTGTCCGGCCGCGGGGACAAGGACATGCTCCAGCTGAAGGACATGGCCGCGCTGACGGGAGCCCTCGGATGAGCACGCTGGGCGCCACCTTGCGGGCCGCCGGGCGGCCACTGCTCATCCCTTACGTCACGGGCGGCATCACCGACGACTGGACCGACTACCTCGTCGCGTGCCAGGACGCCGGCGCGGACGCCATCGAGGTGGGCCTGCCGTTCTCCGACCCCATGCTCGACGGCACGACCATCCAGCGCGCCTCCGACCGGGCCCTCGCCCGCGGCGCCACGGCCGGCGGCATCCTCGCCGACCTCGCGGCGGTGTCGAGCCGGCTGACGGTCCCGCTGATCGTCATGACGTACGCCAACCTGGCCCTGCGCCTCGGCGCGCCCCGCCTGGCGGCGGCCGGCGTCCGCGGCCTCATCGTGCCCGACCTGCCGCTGGAGGAGTCTCCGCCGCTGGAGGCGGCGGCGGCCGAAGCCGGCATCGACCTGATCCTGCTGGCCGCGCCGTCGACCCCGGAGGCCCGACTGCGGGAGATCTGCCGCAGGAGCCGGGGCTTCGTGTACGCGGTGAGCGTCATGGGAACCACCGGGGAACGCGACGCCCTGGCGTCCACAGCGGCCGACCTGGTCCGGCGCGTCCGCCGGGCCGGCACGAACGCCCGAAGCATGCCCGAACCGCCGCCCGCGCCGTCCACTGTGCCCGCGCCGCCCACTGCGCCCGCGCCGCCCACTGCGCCCGCGCCGCCCACTGCGCCCGCGCCGCCCACTGCGCAGGCCACGCCGGCGGCGTTGCCCGTGCTGATCGGGTTCGGGGTGTCGACGCCGGCGCAGGCGGCCGAGGCGGGACGCGCCGGGGACGGGGTGATCGTCGCGTCGGCGCTGATGCGTAGGGTGCTGGACGGGGCCGTACCGGACGAACTGCGCGTCACCGTCGCCGCCCTGCGCACCGCACTCGACCTGGGGGTGTCCTCTGGAACGCCGTACGCCGAAGTATCAGGTGATCGCCGATGACCTGACCGCGAAGATCCGCGCCGGCGAGCTCGCACCGGGCACGATGCTGCCACCGCAGAAGATCCTCAGCGCCCGGTACGGGGTGACGCTCGCGACGCTCCGCCAGGCGCTGCAGAAACTCGAGGACGACGGCCTGGTCTCGCAGGAACCGGGGCGCGGCACCTTCGTCGCGTCCCCCCGGCTGATGTACCGGCTCGACTCGCTGCGCGGGCTCGCGGAGGACCTGAGGGCGCAGGGCCAGGAGGTCACCACCCTCATCCTGGGCCAGGAGCTGCGCCGGCCACCGGCCGCGATCGCCGCGCACCTGCAGGTGCCCGCGACCCGGCGCGTGCTGCGGCTCGAACGGGTACGCCTGCTGTCCGGGCGCCCGGCCGTGCACCAGCTGTCCTGGGCCCCCGGCCGGCCCGGCCTGCCCCTCGACGACCTCGACTACAGCGGCGCGTCCCTGTACGCGGTGTTCGCCGCGCACGGCATCGTCGTGCACCGCGCTTCCGAGGCGCTGCGCCCGGCGCTGCTCGACGAGGCGACCGCCGCGCACCTGCACCAGCCCCCGGGCCAGCCGGTGTTCGTGTCGGAGCGCGTCACGTACGGCCTCGACGACCGCCCGATCCTCTTCGACCGCGCGACGATCCTCGGCTCGGTCATGGAGATCCGCACGGAACGCGCCGCGACCGGCATCTCCATGCAGTGGACCCGTCAGGACAGCTGACCGGGACCGGTCCGCAGCAGCCGGGCCGATCCTGGGACGGCCGCCCGCGACGTCGTCGGCCGGGGCGCCTTGTCACAGCAGCTCCGCGTCGTGCACCAGCAGGGCGATCTGCACCCGGTTGTTGAGGTCCAGCTTCGTCAGCAACCGCGAGACGTGACCCTTGACCGTTGCCACGCTCATGCCGAGGTCCCGGGCGATCTCCGCGTTGGAGCAGCCCTTGCCGAGCGCGACGGCGACGTCGCGTTCGCGGTCGGTGAGCCGGGTCAGGCGGGCGCGGGCCCCGTCGCGGCGAGGGCCGGCGGCCGGGTCGGCGACGTGGTCGCTCAGCTCGTGACGTCGCGGCCGGCGAACCGGGCCCACGCCGCCGACAGGAACACCAGGATGTACGCGCCCGCGCTCAGCAGCCCCGGTGTCAGCGCCCCGGGCGACACGGGATCGCGCAGCAGCTCCCCGAAGTCCGTCCAGTGCCGGGTCAGCAGGTACGGATGCAGCCAGTCCAGCTGCGGGATCTGCCCGAGGATCCAGCTCGTCACCGTGAGCATGGCCAGCGCGATCGTGGCGCCCATCGGCTGCTCGGTCAGCGTGGACAGGAACAGCCCGATCGCGCCGAGCGCCGACAGGCACACCCCCAGATACAGGCAGACCAGCAGAAGCCGGAGCAGTGCCGTGCCGAGGCCGATCTGGGTGCCCGACAGCGTCGTCACGTTCCCGCCGCCGAACAGCAGCAGGCCCACGACCAGCCCGGACACCGCCACCGTCAGCGGGGCCACGAACGCGCCCATGACGATCCCCGCGTACTTGACGGCCAGCAGCCGGGTGCGATCCACCGGGACCGCCAGCAGGTAGCGCAGCGTGCCCTGGTTGGCCTCGCCGGCGACCGCGTCGCCCGCGAGCATCGCCACCGCGATCGGCAGGAACAGGGTCAGTTCGACGCCGAGCGCGGCGAGCGCCACGAAGAACCCGTTGCCGAGGATCTGGGAGAAGAAATTGGGGCCGTCACCCCGGTCGGGCCCCTCCGGGGTGGCGACCTTCATCGCCACGGCCAGGACCACAGGTACGGCGGCCAGCGCCGCGAGGCCGACCTGGTTGCGCCGGCGTACGGCGATCAGCCGCAGCTCGGAGGCCAGGAAGCGGGACGACACCCGCCGCCGCACGTCAACCTGAGACATCGAACCCTCTCCCGGTGAGGCGGACGAACACGTCCTCCAGGCTCGGCGCCTCGACGCTGAAGCCGCGTACGGCCACCCCGTCGTGCACCAGCGAGGCCACCACCTTCTCCGGGGCCACCGCGCCGAGCTGCCCGGAGGCCTCCGAGGCGCTCTCGGCGATCTCCGTGAGCCCCAGCGTGCGCAGCACCCGGGCCGCTTCGCCCGGCTGGTCGGTGAGCACCCGGGCCCGCGGCGCCGCGTCGGAGCGCAGGTCGGCCAGCGGTTCCTGGGCCACCAGGCGGCCCCGGTGCATCACCCCGACGTGGGTGCAGACCTGCTCGACCTCGGCGAGCAGGTGGGTGCTGAGCAGCACCGTCGCGCCCTCCGCGGCGAGCTGTCCGACCAGCGTGCGCACCTCGCGGGTGCCCTGCGGGTCGAGGCCGTTCGTCGGTTCGTCCAGCACCAGCAGCTGCCGCGGCTGCAGCAGCGCCGCCGCGATCGCGAGCCGCTGCTTCATGCCCAGCGAGTACAGCCGGTAACGCTTGCCGGCCGCCGCGGACAACCCGACCCGGTCCAGCGCGGCGTCGATGCGCGCGCCCGAGGTGCGGGCTTCGGCCGTACGGTCGGCGGCGTCGAGGCGGCGCAGGTTGTCCCGCCCCGACAGGTACGGGTGGAACCCCGGACCCTCGACCAGCGCGCCGACGTGGGGGAGCACGTCGGCGGCGCGGCCGGGCATCGCGGCCCCGAGCAGCTCGTGGCCGCCGGCGGTGGGGCTGATCAGCCCGAGCAGCATCCGGATCGTGGTGGTCTTGCCGGAGCCGTTCGGGCCGAGGAAGCCGTACACCGCGCCGCGGGGGACAGCCAGGTCGACGGCGTCCACCGCGACCTGGCTGCCGAACCGCTTGGTCAGCCCCTGCGAGGCGACCGCGAGGTCGGTCACTGACCCGCTACCTCGTACAGCTTCTCCGGAGCGACCGCACCCACGAGGACCCGGCCGTCGTCGGTGAGTAGAGCGCTGAACAGCGCGCTCTGCAGCAGCCGGCCGCTGCCCCAGGCGCCGCTGACCTTCGGCAGGGCGCCGGAGATCGCGTCGAGCTGCTGCACGCCGCCCGCCTCCTGCTTGCCGGCGTCACCGGCGGGCAGCTTCGCGACCAGGACGGACGTCCAGCCCGTGCCGACCACCTTGGTGCCCTCCGGCGCCTGCGGCTTGCCGCCCGGCCCCTTCTTCAGCGCCTTCTCGTGCTCCTGGATCGCCTTCTGCTGTTCCTTCTGGATGTCCGCCTGGCTGGGCGTCTCCACCTTCGTGCCCGGCGGCGGGTTGAACGTGAACTGCTCGGGGTCCGGCGTCGCGAAGCTCACCTGCTGGAACGCGATGCGGACCGCGGGGCTGGTGGCGTCCTTGGCGTACACGTCCACGCCCAGCGGGATGTGCTGCTCGGCGTCGATCGCCAGGCGCACCTGCCCGACCAGCGACGCGGTGTCGCGCGGCGTGAGCACCAGCTCGTACGCGTCGCGCCCGGCGACCTTGGCCGCGCCGGTCGTGGTGACCGCCGTGGTCGGGTCGATCGCGGCGAGCGCGGCGTCGGCGGCCTCCTGCGGCGTCGACGGCACCCCCTGCGGCAGCGTGGTGTGCCGCTTCTGTTTCGCGTCCGCCGGCAGCGTGAAGTGCGTGGCCGAGTTGGCGTTGCTGCGCCACAGCCACACGTCCGAGCCGTTGCGGATCACGTCGGTCTCACCGAGCGTGCCCAGCACGGCGAGCCGGACCTTGTCCTCCCCGGCGTACCAGACCCGCGCGGTGTTGCTGCCGGCCACGAGCTTCATCAGCTCGGCGCTGCCGGCCCCGCCGCTGGTCACCCCGGGCAGCGACGGCAGCCCCAGGTCCGCGGTCTGCACGATCGTGCCGGACAGCCCCTCGACCTTGGCGTTCTGCACGTCGACGAGCAGCTGCGCCGCGCTGCGCTCGGGCAACGTCGGATCCGCGCTCGCCGCGATCGTGCCCGCCGCGGCGCCACCCCCGATGACGACGACCGCCGCGGCCGTCGGAACCAGCCAGCGCAGCGCCGGCCTCGACCTGAAGACACTCACGATGTCCACCTCCCGTTGTCTGCAGCCATCGTGCTCCGGGCGTGCTGTGACGCCGCTGAGAAACCCACCTAGGGGATTCTCCCCCACGGACGCGGGTGGGCCGGGCATGCCAAGGTATGGGGGTGCGGTTGCTGGTGGTGGAGGACGAGGCGCGGCTCGCGGCCGCGCTGCAGCGGGGGTTGCAGGCCGAGGGGTTCGCCGTGGACGTCGCCGGCGACGGGCAGGACGGGCTGGAGCTGGCCCGGCACGGCGACTACGACGCGATGATCCTGGACGTCATGCTGCCGCGGCTGTCCGGTTACCGGGTCGTCCGGCAGCTGCGGGCCGAGCAGAAGTGGCTGCCGGTGCTGATGCTCTCGGCCAAGGACGGCGAGTACGACCAGGCCGACGGGCTGGACTGCGGCGCCGACGACTACCTCACCAAGCCGTTCTCGTACGTGGTGCTGCTGGCCCGGCTGCGTGCGCTGCTGCGCCGGGGCACCCCGGAACGCCCGGCGGTGCTGCGCCACGGCGACGTCGAGCTGGATCCGGCCCTGCGCCGGGTGACCGTCGCCGGTGCCGAGGTGGTGCTGACCGCGCGGGAGTTCGCGCTGCTGGAGTATCTGATCCGGCGTCCCGGCGAGGTCGTCTCCAAGACCGAGCTGCTCGACCACGTGTGGGACGCGGCGGTGGAGACCGCGGCCAACGCCGTCGAGGTGTACGTCGGCTACCTGCGCCGCAAGATCGGGCGGGAGCGCCTCGAGACGATCCGTGGCGCCGGCTACCGGCTGGCCGCGGTGGACCCGGCGGGGGCCGCCGGCGACGCCGCGGGGGCCTAGCGTGGCGTGGCTGCGCCGGTTGGGGCTGCGGGCGCGGCTGCTGCTCGTGTCCGTGGTCGTGCTCGCGGTCGGGCTGGCCGCCGGCGGCGTGCTGCTGGTCGCGACGATGAACTTCACGCTGCTGCGCACCGCGAACACCGAGGCCCTCGAGACGGCGAAGGCGGTGGCCGGGCTCGTGAACACCCGGTCGCTGTCGGACCCGGTGCCGGCTGCTCCTTCCGTACGCGTGCAGGTGGTCGACGCCGACGACCGGGTGCTGTCGGTGTCCGCGGGCGCCGACCGGCTCGTGCCCATCCTCTATCCGCGTGAGCTGGCGTCGCTGGCCGACGGCGACGGCATGTTCATCCCCGGCGACCGGATCGGGCTGCAGGGGCGCGTCCGCGTCGTCGCCCTGGCGGCAGGGCCCGCCGAGGCGCGGGTGACGGTGCTGGTCGCGCGGCCCACCGGCGACCTGACCCAGAGCGTGCACCTGCTGCGTACCACGCTGCTGGTGACGTTCCCGCCGCTCGTGGCGCTGCTGGCGCTGGTGGCGTGGCGGGTCTCCGGCGCCGCCCTGCGCCCGGTCGAGGCGCTGCGGGCCGGCGCGGAGGAGATCACCGGGGGCGCGCGGCCGGGGCGGCTGCCCGTACCGGACTCGCGGGACGAGATCCACCGCCTCGCCGTGACCCTCAACGGCATGCTGCACCGCCTCGACGCGGCCCGCGTGCGGCAGCGGGCCTTCGTCGCGGACGCCGCGCACGAGCTGCGCAGCCCGCTGACCAACATGCGCACGGAGCTCGAGGTCGCGCAGCGGCTGCCGGACACCACCGACTGGCCGGAGCTGGCCGGCGACCTGCTGACGGACGTGGAACGGCTCAGCCGCCTGGTCGACGACCTGCTGCTGCTCGCCCGCTCCGACGACGGCGGCACCCGCGCCACCCCGCCGCCCTCCGGGGAGGTCGAGCTGGGCCAGTTGCTCGCCGAGGTGGCGGCCCGCTACCCGGCCGTGGAGTACGAGCGGCCCGCCGTCCCGCTGCGGGTGGCCGGGGACCGCGACGCGCTGGCCCGGGTGGTCGCGAACCTGCTCGACAACGCCGTACGCCATGCCGCGTCGTCGGTGCGGCTCACGGTCGCGTCGGACGGCGCGTACCGCAAGATCGCGGTGGCCGACGACGGCCCGGGCATCCCGGCGGCCGACCGGGAGCGGGTCTTCGACCGCTTCACCCGCCTGGACGACGCCCGCGCCCGCGACGCCGGCGGCTCCGGGCTCGGCCTGGCGATCGTGCGTGAGCTGGTACGCCGCCACCACGGCACCGTCGTGCTCAAGGGGACGACGCCGCCGCCGGGCCTCTGCGCCGAGGTACGCCTGCCCGCCGCCTGATCTTCGCGGGAACTTTTCCCCGCGGGGTGCCGACCAATGACCGTGCCCGGCGCCCCGGCCGGGCTGTCGTCCAGTCGGAAGGCGAGAGATGTCCCTGTTGAAGCGTTCGGCCGTGGCCGGCGGCGTGGCCGCCTTGTTCACCCTGGCCCTGGCGGCCCCCGCCGCCGCGCACGTGACCGTCAACCCGGGCACGGCGACCCAGGGCGGCTACGCCAAGGTCACCTTCCGGGTGCCGAACGAGTCCGACGCCACGAGCACCACCAAGGTCGAGGTGAACCTGCCGGCCGACACGCCGTTCGCGTCCGTGTCGCTGAAGCCCGTCGCGGGGTGGACCATGGCGGCGCAGAAGTCGAAGCTCGCCAAGCCGATCGAGGCGCACGGCACGCAGATCAGCGAGGCCGTCACGAAGATCACCTGGACGGCGGTGGGGGACGCCGCCATCAAGCCGGGGCAGTTCCAGGAGTTCGACGTGTCGCTGGGCCCGCTGCCGCAGGTCGACCAGGTGGTGTTCAAGGCGCTGCAGACGTACTCCGACGGCACGATCGTCCGGTGGATCGACGAGCCGGCCACCGACGGCACCGAAGCGGAGAAGCCGGCGCCGGTGCTCAAGCTGACCGCCGCGGGCGCCGCGGGCGCCGCGGGCACCGACGCGCCGGCCGCGGCAGCCGGACCCTCCGCGGCCGCTGTCGCGGCCGACGACGACGAGGACGGTGACGGCGGCGGGACCTGGACGGGTGTCGCCGGCATCGTGCTCGGGCTGGCCGCGCTGGTGCTGGGGCTGCTGGCGTACCGCCGGGCCGCTGCCGGGACCGCCGCCGCGGCGCCGCCCGCCGCGGCCACCGCCCAGGAGTGACCGGCGATCAAGTGACCGGGTGGGCGCTCGCCGCCGGCCGCGGCGACGCGGACGCGGCGGCGGCGTTCGTCCGGGCCACCCAGCGGGAGGTGTGGCGGTTCCTGCACCACCTCGCCGGCCCGGCCGAGCTGGAGGACCTGACCCAGGAGACATACCTGCGCGCGCTGCGCAGCCTGCCGCGTTTCGCGGGCCGCTCCAGCGCCCGCACCTGGCTGTTCACGATCGCCCGGCGGGTCGCCGCCGACCACGTCCGGGCGGCGATGGCCCGGCCCCGGATCGCCGCTGTGACCGACTGGCAGGCCGCCGCCGACGCCGCGACCGTGGCCGGGCGCGGCGGCTTCGAGGAGGACCTGGCCGTGCGGGACCTGCTCGGCGGGTTGTCCCCCGAGCGGCGGGAGGCGTTCGTGGCGACGCAGATCCTCGGGCTGTCGTACGCGGAGGCTGCCGAGGTGTGCGACTGTCCGGTGGGCACGATCCGGTCCCGGGTCGCCCGCGCCCGCGAGGACCTGGTGACGCTCCTCGCGGACGAGCGGGCGGGCCGCCGGCTGTCCGGATGAGGTCAGGAGCCGGTGTAGAACCCGTACGTGCGGTCGGCGCTCGCCCGTGCCTGCTCGGGCTCCTCCCCGGCGGCGACGGCGGCCTCGGCCCACGAGTCGGCGCTGAGCCGGTGGAACTCCTTGCCCTCCGGTGACAGCGCCCACGCCATCGCCGCCTCCGGGTCGAGGGCCGCGGACGGGTCGTTCAGGTAGTTGGCGAGGCCGAGGAACGCGCCGTCCCAGCCGACACCGGTGGCGCCGGGGCCGTACTGGTCCCAGAACTCGTCGGCGACGTGCGCGACGTGCTCCAGCTCGAAGCGCGTACGCCCGTCGCCCTCGCGGGTCAGCCGCACCTCGACCCAGCTGACCTGGCCGTTGAACTCCCAGGTCGCGGAGAAGCCGTTCGGCCTGTCGCAGCGCGAGACCGTGCCGCCCGCGTTGCCCTGGAACTGGTAGCTGCCACCCTCGCGCAGATCGCCGCTGATCGGCAGGAACCACCGCTGGATGCGCTCGGCGGTGGTGACGGCGTCCCAGAGGTCGGCCTGGTCGGTGTCGTAGACCTGGGTCATCGTCAGGACACGGGCCTCGCCGGCCTCGAGCGTGCGGTCGCCGACCCAGCGGCGGACGTCGCTGATCTGCTGCTTCACATCGATCATGGGTGCTCTCCCGTGGTGTCGTCGTCGCGGGCGGCGAGGCGCCGCTGCCGTTTGCCGCGGGCCACCTCGGTGGCCAGCGCGTCGAGGTGCGGCGTCCAGAACCGCCGGAACCGATTCAGCCAGGCGTCGGCCTCACGCAGCGCGGTGTCGTCCACCGCGTACAGCCGCCGGGCGCCGTCGGGGCGCACGGTGGCGAAGCCGTTGTCGCGCAGCACCCGCAGGTGCTGGGAGACGGCGGGCTGGGAGATCCCGAACTCGGCCCGGATCACCTCGGTGACGGCGCCCGAGGACTGTTCGCCGTCGGCGAGCAGCTCCAGGATGCGGCGGCGGACCGGGTCCCCGAGCACGTCGAACGCGTGCACGCGGCGAAGCTATCAGGCCAGCCTTATATAAGGCAACATTGAAACAAAGACCGGCGGGGCGCGGTGGCTGACACACTCGGGCGGTGCGACGGGCCGCCGCGGTGACGGCATTGCTGCTGCTGGCGGGGTGTACGGAGGCCGCCCGGCCGGCCGCGTCCCCGAGCCCGTCGGCCAGCCCGTCGGCCAGCCCGGCGGTGAGCCCGGCAGTGAGCCGGCCGCCGGTGTCCAGCAGCGCGCCCGAGCTGCGGCTCCCCGTGGTGACAGCGCCCGTGCTGACCGGCGGCTGGGAGATCACCGTGTACTACACCGCGGTGGAGGACCACCACTCGGGCGAGCCGGAGCAGGTCACCGGCTGCCGGGGCCTCGACTGCGTGCACGGCGACGACGACCTGGGCCGCTACAAGGCGGACTTCGTCGCGGCGGTGCAGGAGGAGGGCACCGGGCGTACGGCCGCCGGCACCTACCTCAACTGGTCGTACGACATCGGCTTCTGGCTCGACACCCGGCCGCGCGACACCGGCGGGCGGACGCTGCGCCCGTTCGTCTCCGCTGCCGCGGACCCCGGCGTGCTGCCCCGGGGCGCGCGCTTCCGGATCGCCGGCTGCGGCCACGCGGAGGACGGCTCGCGCCCGGCGGCCGAGGTGTGCGCCGCACTGCGGGACGCGCGGTGGACGGTCACCGACGAGTTCACGCCCGGGCTGGGCGGCAGCAAGCACATCGACGCGTACATCGGTGAGGAGACCGGGCCGGGGTTCACCGGCTCCCCGTGGTACCTGACGCTGCGCGGCGCCACGATCCGGCGGGGCTGAGGGTCAGGACGCGTACCGGATGCGGGCGCGCTCCTTGGCCTTCGCCGCCTCGACCTCGCGGTCCTTGGGCGGCGCGGTGGTCACGAGCTCGTCGAGCAGCGCGGCGGTCGCGGTTGCGACAGCCGCCACCGCCTTGTCGAAGGCGGCCTGGTTGCGCTGGGACGGCTTGGTGGCGCCGGCGACCTTGCGGACGTACTGCAGCGCGGCGGCGTGCACCTCGTCGGGCGTGGCCGGCGGCTCGAAGTTGTGCAGCTGACGGATGTTTCGGCACATGCGACCGAGACTAGTCGCGGTGAGGCCGCCGCCGGGGGCGGAGAACGCCCGCAGCGGCCGGGTACCTTTCTCCCGGTGACCGTCGAACTCGATCAGCCAGCGACCGCCGCGCCGGAGGCGGGCCGATCGCGACGCCGGCGGTGGTTGCTGCCCGTCGTCGTGGCGCTGCTGCTCGGGCAGATGGCCGCCGCGATGGTCACCACCGCGGTGCAGCAGACGCCGACGATCGACGAGCCCGTGTACGTGGGCACCGCCGTCACCTACCTCGAGCAGCACAGCGTGCGCTACAACCCCGAGCATCCGCCGCTGGGCAAGCTGCTCATGGCCGCGGGGCTGGCGTTCGCCCGGCCGCACCTCGACCCGGGCTTCCGGGGCGACCAGTCGCAGCTGGGCCGGCACGTGCTGTACGAGGCCGGCAACGACCCGTACGAGCTGATGTTCCTGGCCCGGCTGCCGATGATCGTGCTGACGCTGCTGGCCGGGCTCGTCGTGTTCGCGTTCGCCCGGGACCTGACGAACGCGGCCGGGGGAGTGCTGGCCCTGGCGCTGTACGCGTTCTCGCCCGACGTGATCACCCACGGGTCGCTGGCGACGCTCGACGTGCCGGCGATCGCCTTCCTGCTGACCTCCGTCTGGCTGACGTGGCGGGCCCGGGCGCGGCCGCTGCTGTATCTGCCATTGGCCGCCGTGGCGCTCGGCGCGGCGCTGGCCACGCGGATGAGCGTGCTGCCCGCCGTACCCGTGATCATGGTCCTGGGTGCGGTCGCGGTCCTGAGCCGGCGGCCGCGCGAGGCCTGGCGGCCGCCGGTCGCGGCGGCCGGGATCGCGGTGGCCGCGGTCGCCGTCGTGTGGCTGAGCTACCTGGCCGTCGACCCCTGGTTGCGCTGGGTGCCGCCCACCGGCTTGCCGGCGGTGCACGGGGTACGGGGTGTGCTGATCGACTGGCTGCCCGTCCCGCAGTCGTACCGCGACGGGATGCGCATCCAGTTCGGCCTCGAGGACGCCCCATGGAGCGGCTTCCTGTTCGGCCGGCACTACCAGGGGTCGCTCTGGTACTACCTGCCCACCGCGCTGCTGGTGAAGACGCCGCTGGGCATGCTCGTGCTCTGGGTCGCCGGCGCCGCGACGATGCTCGCGCTGCCCCGGCTGCGGGTCGCCGCGGCCTACGTGCTGGTGCTGCCGGCGGTGCTGCTGGCCGTCGCGATGACCGGCGCCCGCGACTTCGGCACCCGGTACGCCATCTTCATGCCGATGTTCCTCGCCGTCGCCGCGGCCGCCGTCCTGCTGCTCCGGTGGCGCTGGGCCCACGTCGCCGCGGCGGTGCTCGCGGTGAGCGTGGCGGTCAGCTCGCTGCGGACGTTCCCGTACTACCTGCCGTACTCGAACGAGGCGTTCGGCGGCCCGCCCAAGACCCACCTGCGGCTGCACGACTCGAACGTCGACTGGGGGCAGGACCTCGGGCGCCTCGCCGACCGCCTGCGCGAGCGCTACCCCGGCGAGCCGGTGTGGCTGGTCTACAAGGGCGCGGGTGTGCCGTCGGCGTACGGCATCCACGCCCGCAACCCGCTCGGCGCGCAGACGACCGACGTGCACGGGCTGGTCGTGATCTCGGACAGCTCGATCGCGAAGGCGACGGGCACGCTGGCCGAGCTGATCCGCACCAGCGGCGCACCGATCGACGAGGTCGGCCACTCCATCACGATCTACCGGCGTCCCTAGCGTTCCGCCGCCGCACCCGTCGTCGCCGCGAACGCCGCGCGGGCGGTCGCCTCGGCCCGGTCGCACGCCGCCGGCAGGTCCGCCGCGGGCACCGGGCGGCTCAGCACGTACCCCTGGGCGAGGTCGCACGCCATCTCGCGCAGCCGCAGCAGCGCCGCCACGTCCTCGACGCCCTCGGCGACCACGCTCAGGCCCAGGTTGTGGCCCAGGTCGATGGCGCTGCGCACCATCACCGCGTCCGGCGTACGGCCGGAGTCGTCGCTGCCCAGGTCCTTGATGAACATGCGGTCGACCTTGAGCTCGTCGGCGGCCACGTGGCGCAGCTGGGCCAGCGAGCTGAAGCCCGTACCGAAGTCGTCGACCGACACGGTGACGCCCTCCTCGCGGATCCGGCCCAGCGCGCGCACCGTGCTGGCCGGGTCCGCCATGATGCTCGTCTCGGTCAGTTCGAGGCGCAGCAAGGCGGGCGGCAGGCCGGCGGCGGCGACGATGTCCAGCACCGCCGGGACGAAGCCGGGGTCGATGAGGCAGCCGGGGGAGACGTTCACCGCCACGGTCAGCGGCCGGCCCGCGAGCCGCCACGCCGCCGCCTGGTGCACCGCCAGCGCGAGCAGGTGGCCGGTGAGCCGCACCTCGAGACCGCTGGTCTCGGCGATGGTGAGGAACGCCGCCGGGGGCAGCATCCCGCGCGCGGGATGGTTCCAGCGCACGAGCGCCTCCACCGAGGTCGCGGTGCCGTCGCTCAGGCGTACCTGGGGCTGGTAGTGCAGCTCGAGCTGACCGCCCGGGTCGCCGTCGTCCAGCAGCGCACGCAGCTCCGCGAGGAGCTGCATGCGGTCCGGCGTGCCGGTGTCCGCGGTGGCGTCGTAGAGGGCGACCCCGCCGCCGCCCGCCTTGGCCCGGTACATCGCGGCGTCGGCGTGCCGGAACAGGTCGTCGCCGGCGCCGTGCAGCGGGCCCAGCGCCACCCCGAGGCTGCCGCTGATCGCCGCCGGCCCCTCCTCGAGCACGAAATTGCGGCCCAGCGCCTCGGCCAGGCTCTCCGCCAGGGCGGTCGCCGCGGCGGCGCCCGGGACCCGCGGGAGCAGCACGGCGAACTCGTCGCCGCCCAGCCGGGACACGACGCCCGCTTCGCCGACGCCCGAGCTGAGCCGCCGGCCGGCCTCCAGCAGCACCTGGTCACCGGCGTGGTGGCCGAGCGTGTCGTTGACCACCTTGAAACCGTTGAGGTCGATCACCATCAGCGCCATCTGGTGGCCGCCGCCCTGGGCGTCGGCGAGCGCGGCGCGCAGCCGGTCGGCGAACATCGTCCGGTTCGGCAGGCCGGTCAGCGGGTCGTGCAGCGCCAGGTGGCGGCTCTCGTCGGCCTGCTCGACGAGCCGCCGCTGGTAGCCGACGACCAGCCGCAGGATCATCGCGACCAGCGCCAGCCCGGCGGCGAACCCCACGGCGGTGCCGGCGAGCAGCCGTACCTGCGTCTGGCGCAGCGCGTCCACCTGCCGCTGGGCGGCCTCGTGGTAGGCGCGCGCGACCCGGTCGGCGTCGTCCTGCAGCGTGTAGAAGGCCGGCGTGACCTCCAGACGGTCGAACGGGACATGCCCCGGATCGCCGTCGGAGATCAGGTCGATGAGGCGTACGGCCAGCGCCCGGTATATCCGCTGCTCCTCGCGCAAGCGCAGGGCGTCGTCGCGGACGCGGCTGTCGCCGTCGCTACCCACCCGGGTCAGGGCGCTGTCCGCCGCCTGCGCGACCTGGTCGAAGCGCTGCCGTACGGCCACCGACGGCTCCACCTGGTAGTGCCGCAGGTTCACCTCCTGCATGGCGATCGCGGTACGGGCCTCCGAGAACAGCGCGTCGATGCCCAGCGCGTGCCGCTGCTCGTCGGTGGCCCGGCCGGTGTGCGCGGTGCCCTGCAGCACGTACGCGGCCAGCGCCAGCAGCACCGCCGCCAGCGCCGCGGTGGTGCCCCCGCCGCGGCGCACGAAACCGGCGACGCGCGTCCGCAGAGATCCACCGATGTGCCCGACCACGTCGGGCTTCATCGGCAGACCGGTGGCCGGGTGAAGGAAATGGTCTTCTCAGGTACGCCACCCCGGGACCGATGTGGCAGCCATGCGACTGGTCTGTGGTGCCGTGGTGGCCCTGGTGCTCGCGACGACGGGCGGCTGCGCCGACGGCCGGGACCCGGCGGGCGCCGCCGGTTCCGCGGCGGGGACGATCCGGCTCGGCACGCTGGTGCCGCTGACCGGCCGCAGCAGCTCGTCCGGCGAGGCCATGGTCAGCGCCGCGCGGATGGCGGTCGACGAGGCCAACGCCCGCGGCGGCGTGCTGGGCCGCCGCATCGAACTCGTGGTGGGCGACGACGCGTGCGACGCCGGCACGGCGGTCACGGCCGCGCACGCCATGGTCGCGCAGGACGTCACCGTGTCGGTGGGCGGCTACTGCTCCAGCGCCACCGTGCCGACGCTGAAGATCTTCCGGGCTGCGGGCGTACCCATGGTGCTCGCGCAGTCGAACTCCACCGACCTGCTGACACCGAAGTACGACAGTGTCTTCCTGGTCTGCGGGACCGTCGCCGCGGAGGCGGACTTCGCCGCCGGCTGGATGACCCGGACCGGCGCGCGCAGGCTCGCCGTGGTGCACGACGGCACCAGCTTCCCCGTGACGCTGGCCGAGGCGACCGTCGCAGCGGCCCGCGCATCCGGAACCATCGGCGTCGCCGGCGAATGGGAGATCAGCCAGGGCGCGCCCGGCTACGGCCGTACCGCCAAGGCGATCATCGACGGCGGCGCCGACGTCGTCTACTACACCGGCTACTACGCCGAGGCCCGCCAGCTCGTCGTCGACCTGCGCGCCCGCGGCTACCGCGGCAAGGTGGTCGTCGGGGACGGGGCCACGGACGGCCCGCTGCTCGAGGGCCTGTCCCGCGCCCAGACCGCGGACCTCTACGGCACCGCGATGCTGGTGCCCGAGCTCATGCCGGAGCTCGCAACCTGGTCGCAGCGCTACCGGACGGCGGTCGGCTCGCCCCCGGGCCCGTCGACGGTCGAGTCGTACGACGCGGTCACCGTCGCGCTGGACGCCATCCGCCGCGCGGGCACGACCGACCGCGCGGCGGTCCGCAAGGCGATCGCCGAAACCGACATGACGGCCCTGTCCGGGCCGATGAGCTTCAACCCGGACGGTACGCGCACCACGCCCCGCTTCCTGCTGCTGCACGCCACGGGTACGGGGTTCCGCGTCATTCCGCAGCCGGCCCAGGGCTGACCGCGAACCTCCCCCCGTCTGGGTCCTCATAGCCGACCACGCCAATCGTCTTCAAGACGGTCGCGAAGTCTCCTGGACAGCAGGCGTGTCATCGCAAAGCGATGGTCAAGGGTGCGCTGCAACGGCGGCTTGGCCGGGTGCCGAGGAGGAAGCGGGCCGTCACCGACGACGTCGACATTCGGTACTCGCTACGCCAAAGCGTGACGGCAGTCGGCGTGCTGGAAGGGCCATCGGTCGCTCCCTCAGCCACCGTTTCCGAGCACGGCCGAGTACCGGCTTCACCGGGCGCGACGCCGATCCGTACGCGTCGATCGCTGCGCGGGCGAGCGCGAAGCCGATCTCGGCTTGTGAACCGCGAACGACCAAATGAGAGGCGACGGCAAAGTCGCCGGGCACGCCCGCGACGGTCGACATGGTGGCCGGTCCGGCGCCGTCGGCAGATCGCACGTCAGCCATCCTCATACATCAGACCGTGAATCAGGCGCCGCACCGAGCTGCGCTCGGCAACACACCACCGACGCACGGATCTGCCGAGAACAGTGCACCGGATGCAGGTTTGGTGTCAGCACATGAGTAGCTGCTTCGGCTGAGGTGACGCTGGCGAAAGCCATTCCTGGAACATCGATTGCCGAAAGGCAGAATGTGGACGTTCTTGTTGAGACAGTGGTCCGGCGCTCCGGCCTTGCCGTGACGTTTGGTGAATTCCTTATGCGGCGATGACATTCTTGATGAGTGGCATGGGCCGCCGATCATCTGATCGCGCCTGCCTGGACAGGCGACCCGGCCCGGGCGTCCCGGCACGATCGTTCACCGATTGGCCGATCCTTCCCCGAACGCCCCTTCCGCCCTGGCAGGTGGGGCACACTGCCCGGGTGTCCACACCCGACCGGCCGTGGCAGCAGCCCACCGCCACCTATCCGCAGCCGAAGAAACGCTCCCCGCTGAGAATCGTACTGCTGTCGATCCTCGGCGTGCTCGTCCTGTGTGTTGGGTCAACGGTGACACTCGGCTTGGCCGGTGTCCTCGACGATCCGGATCAGCCCGCCGTCACCCAGCCTGCCGGGGACTCCGAGAATATCGCCCCGCTGGTGGGTGCCACCACAAGCCGTGCCCCGACCGCGACCCCGAAGGCGACCGCTGACTCGATTACCCCGCCGACGACCCGGCCGGCGCCGAAGACGACGACGATCAAACCCGAGCCTACGACGAAGAAGCAGTCCCCGAGGCCGGCAACGACCAAGCCGAAACCAAGACCCACCACGGTCAAGCCGAGCCCAAAATCGACGACGAAAGCTCCGGGGAAGACGGTCACGCCGGGGGCCTTCTGCTCCCCGGTAGGTGAAATCGGCTACACGAGCAAAGGCACACGGATGCGGTGCACGCTCAAGGACGGTGAGGACCGGGCCCGGTGGCGCAAGGCATGATCCTCGCCTTGACGAAGCCGAGGCCGGCCTGACAGCGGGTATTCGGAACCGCGCACGTGGTCGGCGGGTTTGCCGCCACGATCGCCATCGGGTTCGCCGTCCATGCCCACGCTGTCGCTGGCAAAGCCCGGAAGGAGGTTGTCGCCGAACGGCGACGTCAGTTTGAGCTGGAGATTCTGCGCAACCTGGACCACGCGTCGATCAACGGGTTCGACAGGTGCACGGTCTGCCGAGGTCCTCGTGGAGCCGCCGGCGGTCGGTGACCAACTACGGCGTTGGTGCCCCGGCCGTGTCGGCTGGGACCTAGCGTCGGCACATGGTTGATCTCGCGCGAGCGGAGGCGTTGTACCACCACCTGGGCTACATCTTCAGCTTGACGTTCATCAAGGGAGTCGACGAGGCGGAAGCGCTGCGCAGGATGGGCGGCTACGCGGACACTCTTGCCCGGCGGACAGATACGGAGCTGGGCGAGCTGATGGAGGACTTCGACGAGGGGTACCCCGATGGCCGTCGCGCTCGCTCTCGGGGCGTGGTCGGTGGTGATCGAGCCGTACGGTTTCGAGGGTGCCGATGCGGCGCTGCTGGAGTCGCTGTCGCGCGGCACGGAAGCGCTGTCGGTCCTCCGGCGCGACTACGCGTCGCCGCAGGTGGCGTACGCGATCGACGGAACCGTCGTCGCCGGTTTCGATCCGGACTTCTCCGCCGACGACCGCATGTGGGGCAGCGATCCGGCCGCCCTCAGACCGTTCATGCGCGATGCCGGCTTCGCCGATTCCTCCGCAGACGAGGAGGACTCCTGGGAGCCGGCTGGCCCCAAGGCCCTGGTCCTGGCCGAGCTCGTCACCGGCACCACGATGCCGGCAGACCCGCTCACCCCGGCCGCGTTGTCCGCGCAGGGGGTCCAGATTCGGCCGCCGTTGACAGCCCGGACCGAAGCAGGGCCAACACAACACCAAGTCCTTACGAACATGGGTAGGCGCAGCTGCAACTGAGGACTGCGCCGGCATGCTCAACCCGAGATGGTGCCGCGGCTGACCTGCCGTTGAATGGCCGGGAAGTCTTTTCGGCGGTCCGTCAGACCCCAGAGGGAGACTCGTCCGACGCTTCTCGGCTCCGCCCAGTAGCACTCGGTGCGGATCAGCGGACGCTCCTCACGATTCACACTGCAAGTGCCGACGCCACCCTCGATCTCCGCGTCCTGCCAGTCACCGACCAGGTTGCCGGTGATAAGGCGAAGCTGGTCCGCCGGGTCGAACACCTCACCAGCGACGGCACTCAGCTCGACACCCTCGGCAGGGTCGCTGGTATCGACGTACACCGCGGTCAGGGTGTCGAGCGGGCGCAGCATGTTCCGTTTGAGGGAGCGGGTGGCGTTCTGCGCGACCTTGGTCCACTTCGTGGTCGTGGTCCGCGGAAGCCCGTCAAACTCGGCGGGGACGGCAAACCTGAACGCCGGCGACGAGGCAGACGGCGGCGCAGCGGGCGGTTCGGCCTGCGGCTCCGCGGAGGCAGAGCACCCGGCCAGGACCAGGGCGCCACCGACGAGCACGACGGAGCGGCGCAGGAAATCGGTGCGCATACGTTCCTTTCAATCTGAAGGGAGCGCATACAGTACCCGACGTCAGAACGGTTCGCGTACACGATGCCCGTCGCTGCGTGCACGTTCGACTGTCGGCGCCAGCCGGGCCTTCGGAGGTTGCTCCGCCGGTCACCTCGACCTTGCCTGGCCGGGCAGTCGTGCCAGTCGGGTTGCGGATCTTCGAAGCCTGCGGCGCAAACATCGGCGACCTCGGCAAACAACGCGGCCACCGGGTCCTGAATGTTCGCGGCAAGGGCGACAAGACGGTGCTGGTTCCGCTGCCGTCAGCCCTGGCACGAGCGATCGAGCACGCCGTCGAGGACCGACAGCAGGGCCCAATCCTTCGCTGACCAGGGCGACCGGGCCAGTGGCCGGCATCCTGTCGTGCCGATGAGCGTGCGCAGCATGTCCGATCACGTGGGACGCTTGGTTCATGTGGTGCCTCGATCCCGTCAACAGCCCCGAGTTGGTCGATAGGCTGCGGCAGCACGGACGAAACGGCGACTTCGACGTTGCGTGGGTTGGCGAGGGATGGCGGACACTCGTTGAGGGCTGCCATGACCGACTCCTGGCCGTCTTCCCCGAGTACGAGCTCCTCGCCATCAAACAGAAGTACGGCGAACTCTCGTACCAGGCGTTTCCGCGCAGATGGGTCAAGGGCCAGACGCAGTGGTCACCTGAAGAAGCAGAGGAGTTGGATAACATCACTGCCGCGTTCGGAGTTCTCTCCCAAGCTGTGTGTGAATGGTGCGGTGCCCCGGCGAAGCTTCGCGAATGGCGAACCACAGAACTAACGCTGTGCGATGACTGTGATGCGTGCTTCCCAGACCCACCGTTCCCGGTTCGCCGAGCCTAGAGCAGCTGGGATGGACGCATCCTCATCTGCCGCGGTGAAGCGCGTGGACGATTCGGACCGTCAGAGGTTCGCGAAATTGCGATGACTGGGGCGTGGTCAGAGCTTGGTGCGTTGCGGCGGGCGTTCGGGTTGGCCGGATCGATCGATGCGGGCGCTGTGGTGATGGCGGGGGCTATTCCGGGCGGCGTCCCCATGCCGATATCAGCGGCGCGAGGGTGAGGTCGAGCTCGCCGGCATTGACGGCGGCCAGGTGAGCGTCGATCTCGGCGTCGTCGGCCAACCCTGCGGCGAGTAACTCGACGCGGACCATGTGCATCGTCGCGGCCTCCAGCCGGTCGCAGGCTATTCCGCCGACTGGAAAGCAGCCGGCCGCCGCGACATCGACGAGGCCGGCCGCACGCAACGCTCGCGGCAGCGTACGGCCGTAGCGCAGGTCGGCGCCGCGGCGGGTCATCATCTCCCGGACGGCGCGCCGCAGCCGGTTGGCGCGCTGCTGTGCCGGGCCGACCTCGTCGAGGCAGGCCAGCGGCTGCAGCTCGGTGTCGGCATCCTCGACCAACAGCCAGCCGCCGGGGCGCAGTGCCGCCACCATCGTCGCCAGCGCCCGGGCACGGTCGGGTACGTGGACGAGCACGAGCCTGGCGTGTACCAGATCAAACGTGCCTGGCTGCGGCGGCGGGTCCCTGACAATGTCGTGCTGAAGCACCTGGTACGTGCCGTGCCGGTCCAACCAGGCAGGATTGATGTCCGTGGCCAGCACGTGGCCGGTTGGTCCGACGGCCGTGGCGAGTGCCTCGGGAATGCTGGGGCCTCCAGCGCCGACTTCCCAGCAGCGCCAGCCCGCCGTCACTCCGAGCCGGTCGACGTGCCCCCGTGTGACACTGTCGAACAGCTCGGCCAGCCAGCGGAACCGCTCGCCCGCCTCCACCTTGGCGTTGTCGAGCAGGTAGCGGTGATCCGGAGTAGACCCAGGGGTATGCGGCGATGGGGAGCCGGACCGGGCGCCAGCGGTGTTCACCGGCCCGCCCGCGGTCGTGTCCGACTCGAACGCGGGGTCGGCGAGGGCCGTGATGAACTCATGCTGACATTCTCACGACCTACCGCGCGCCACGTCAGTGCGACACGGAACGAAACGAGACACAGCCTCACTCCGGCGGAGCAGGCCTGCCCTACCACTCGCCGGACAGTTGCCGACCGGAGCACGGAAGCTTCACCTTCCATCCGGATCTGCCGCCGAACGCGCGGCAGCCGGCGATGAGCGGTTACGCCGGGTGACACACGCCAAGACCTCCTGCCGCACGCTCGTGCCGATGAGTGTGCATGGGTTGCGATATGCCAGCGACTCTCGGCGCGCTGTCTGAGGAATGGCACCGGATCATGAGATGTCGGTCGAGACACGCCTACGGCGTCGTCATCATGGGAGCATGTCGAAGACGGCCGCGGTATCAGCGTACGGGCGGAACTTCTGGGCTTACGACGTGAGCATTTCGTTCCTGGCCCACGAGATGCTTGCGGTGGGACGTGAGCGTGCGCCGGGTCCATGGTTCGACCAGCTGGCCGGCTCTCTCACCGGTGTGGCCATTGTCGCTGGCACAGTCGGTCTGGACTTGGAACCGGTGGTCAAGGCCGACGCGGTCGAGTCATTCGCGGCGATCGCATACGAGGCTGGCGCCCGGCTACGGGCACTCGGTTCGGTTACGCAGGCCGACGCCGAGGCCCGGCGCACCGAGGGGCACCCGGTGATCTGGCGCATCGATGATGACCCGGCCATGTCGACGATCCCGATGGCCGATCTGGCACAAGCAATGGTCGATTTGCTCCGTGGACAGCTGCCGAAGCCACCGCCTGGCACCTGGTGGTTCCTCGGCCTACCGACCGGGCCGCGCACAATGAAAGTGAATGGTTCATACGACGGATGAGCGCACCCGCCCCGATGAGGCGACGACATGACCCGGTTTACTCTCATGGCACCCCTCTGTGTCAATGGTTGGTGAGAAGCGGTGTTCTAAGGTGGTCTTCGGCGGGTCCGGGAAGTGACTTCTCCGAAGTGTCGGCCTTGGGGTTCGGGTCGGCCGCGCTGGATTGCAGAGTCGCCCCCGCTTGTCCTCCCGGGCCCGTCCTGAGCCGTCTCGCGTCGGCGGCCATCTGCCGGTAGATGACGTCGGACAGCCGTCGTTTCAGTGCTCGCATCGCTTCCATCGTGGTCTTGCCTTCGGCGAGTTTGCGCCGGTAGTAGCGGCGACCTTCGGTGTCATTGCGCAGCTGGACGACGGCCATGATGTGCAGCACGCGGTTGATGCGCCGGTTGCCGGCCCGCGACAGCCGGTGTCGGTTCTGATCGCCGGATGATGCGTCGATCGGAGCGGTGCCGTTCCAGGACGCGAAGTGGCCGCGGCTGGTGAACCGGCTGACATCGCCGATGTCACCGATCAGACGGGCCGCCCCGGACGGGCCGATCCCGTGCAGTTTCTGCAGCTCACTGCCGGTGGAAGCGACCAGCTCGGTTAGCTCGGCGTTCGCGATCTTGATCTTCTTGTCGATGATGACGAGCTCGTGGATCAGTTCGGAAGCCAGCCAGCGGCGGGTCTTGCCGACCACGTCGCGGGGCCGGACGGTGTTGAGCAACGCCCGCGCCTGCTGGGCGGACAGGAACTTCTTCGCCCCGCCGGGCACCAGCTCGAGCAGCAGGTGGTGCAGCCTCGAAACGACCTCGGTGCGGGCACGACCGAGCTGATCACGGCGGTCGACGAGTAGCCGCAACGCCATGGTCGTGTCGTCGACAACGACCTGTCGCAGGTTAGAGGTGCGCAGGGCGACGACGGCGACGCTGTGCGCGTCGACCGGGTCGGTCTTGCGGCCCTGGCCGGTAGAGAAGACCCGGGCGCGGGCAGACAGCTTCGCCGGAACGTCCAGGACGGTTTCGCCATCGGCGACCAGGCGCTGGGCGACGTGCCTGCCGATGCCGTTGCAGCCCTCTACCGCCCACACCCGGTCGGTGTGTTTACGCCCGGCGGCGAGCATGGCCTGGTAGCCGTCGCTGTCCGTGCCGAACCGGCCCTTGTCCAGAACGCGTTCGCGCTGGTCGATGACCTCGATGGTGGCGGAACGTTTGTGCGGGTCTACGCCGATGACGACCTGGCCCATGCCGTTACTTCTCCCTCGATCCGACGATGTGGTCGACGGGAGGGCAGCGCTACTTTGAGCTGGGCATACCCCTCTTGAGCCACTCCGCGCCGCGGTGACCGGCAGGCGCATGCCATGAGTGAGTCACACCAGACCTGCGGTGGACAGCCGCAAGCGAGCGATCCCACCGGTCACCTCGACCAAGCCTGGCCGGGCTGCGGTCGTAGATCAATGAAACAAGTAGCCGCGGAGAGGGCGTGCAGTGCAGCCGTATCATCGCAAAGCGATGGTCAAGGGTGCGCTGTAGCGCCGGCTTGGTTGGGTGCCGAGGAGGAAGCGGGTCGTCATCGACGACTTCGACATTCGGTACTCGCTACGCCAGAGGGTGGCGGCAGTCGGGATGCTGGACGGGCCATCGGTCGCCCCTTCAGCACGGATCGAGTCAAGCGCAGTGTGCATGCGCTCGACATCCGGGTCACCGTGTTCGAATTGTCGTGCGAGATGGCGAAGTCGAGAATAAGTGCTGCTCTGGTCGTCGGGTGCGGGCGCGGTGGCTTGTGACAGCAGGTGGTTCGTGATGGCCAGCGGTGCCGTGTAAGCGTCGATGATGTGTTCGACGTTGTCGCGTTCGCGCTCCCAGACGAACGCGTCGCCGTGGGCATCAGCGATCAAGAAGTGGCACGAGCTGTACCGGGTGTAGTGCTTGGCGCCGTGCAGCGCCTCTCGCGCCTGTGCGGCGGTGTGACAACGGTCCAGCAGGAACCTCGGTAGCTGAGCCTCGTCCAGGCCTGCTTGGGGTGCGGTCGTCGGCCGGATCGTGTCGCCTTGGCCGTCGGCGAGTTCGACGACGCACAGGCCGGCCTCGTTGATGCCTTCCAGGCAGCTGCTCAGGTTGTTTCCGGTTATCGCCACGGAGGACAGTCCGCGGTCCGGGTGCATCTCGAGCACATATGGTCGGGCCAGGGCGGGAAGTCGCTGTCCGACCCGGGTGGCCGGCCCGGTTCCGATGACCGACGTATGAATGTCGAAGTTGCGCACGATCGTGGCCGGCGTTGTCGGCGATGGCGGGCACCACACCGCCGAACACCCGCCCGGTAGGGGCAGTCCATTGAGCTCATCGACGCACAGCGACGGGTCGTCGTCGGCGACGCCGAATGCCGCCGCCATTCCCCGGCAGCGTTCGTGATGTTCGGGCCAATTCGCTTCGAACCACCGTTTCCGAGCACGGCCGAGTACGGGGGGCACCGGGCACGGCACCGAACCGTACGCGTCGATCGCTGCGCGGGCGAGCGCGAAACCTATTTCGGCTTGCGTACCGCGGACGACCAGGTGAGAGACGACGGCGAAGTCACCGGGCCCGCCCGCGACGGTCGATATGCTGCCTGGTCCGGCGCCGTTGTCATATCGCACGTCAGTGATCCTCACACATCAGACTGGTCAACCAGGCGCTGCACCGAGCTGGTGCTCAGGTACAAACCCGCCAACGCGCGGATCTGCCGCCGATGACGGGCGTTTCATGCGGTCGGGGGCCGCCGCTCCAGGTCTCCAGGGCCTTACCGCGTGAGTTGAGGGCCGCGGCCGCGCCCACTCCTGATACCGCGGCCGTGGCGCGGGGTGTGCCGGGCGGGTCAGTCCCGGCTTCGGTTCTGCTCGCGCAGTTGGGCGAGCATCTGGGTCCAGGCCCGGGGCACGCCCAGGTCGAGGAATTCCGCCTTCAGCCCGGCGATCTTCTTCTCGCGATCCGCCAGCATCGTCTGCACCGCGGTGGTGATCTGGGAGATGAACCCGCGCTCGCCGAGGCGGGCGATCGTGCCGTCGGGGAAGTCGACGTCCCAGTAGAGGGCGCCCGTCGTGCGGACGGTGATGGAGCCGTCCGGGGAGGTGCCCGTGGCGACGACCTCGTTGAGGGCCTCGTGGTACGCGGCCTGCTCGGGGGTGCGTTCCGGCGGGCCGTCCGGTTCGGTGACGACGAGGAACGAGTGCCGGCGGCGTTCGTGCAGGTCGTCCTGGGAGCGCTGGAAGGCGATCCACATCGCCTGGCCCAGGCGGCTGAGCTGGTGGGCCAGGACCGCGTCGATGTAGCCGTCGAAGGCGCCGTAGCTGAAGGTGATGCGTATGTCCGTACCGTCGGTCGTGTCCGCCCAGATGTGGCCGTCCGGCGACGACGCCGAGATCTCGGGTCTGCGTTCCAGGTCCGGTCCGGTCATCATCCCCCCGTTTCGCCGGCCGCAGGCCCATCGGGCGGGCGGGCCGTTTCACGCGCTGAAAGAAGGACACGATAAGCGACCGTTGATTTCTTGTGTGACCGGCCGGGGCGGCGCGGGACGGCGTGATCCGGGACGGCGGGCCCGTGCGGACATGTGTTAGGAACTTGCCATGAGACGTACGGCGCGAGCAATGGCTGCCACATTCATCGCGGTGGCGACGCTCGGCTTTCCTCATGCCGCGTTCGCCGACGGGGCGGTGGCGACCCCGGTGGCCGGCACCGGCTCCGCGGGGTATTCCGGCGACGGCGGTCCCGCCACCGCGGCGACCCTCGACCAGCCGAGCGGGCTGGCCGTCGGGCCCGACCGGACCGTGTACGTGGCCGACACCGCGAACGGGGTGGTCCGCGCCATCGCACCGGACGGTGTGATCAGCACGGTCGTCGGCAAGGGCCGGGCGGCGCAGGGATCGCGGGAGGTGCCCGTACCCTCCGGAGCGCAGGTACCCGCCGCCGACGTCACGTTGCGCAACCCGGCAGGCCTTGCCGTGGGTGCGACGGGGGCGGTGTACATCGGTGACAGCGGGAACGCCCGCATCCTCTCGCTGTCGGCAGGGCAGGTGCGCCTGGTCGCCGGCGGGAACGGGCCGGGGTTCTCCGGTGACGGCGGGCCCGCGACCGACGCCCAGGTGCGCGACGTGAGCGGAATCGACGTCGACAGCGCCGGCGCCGTCATCTTCGGCGATCTGCGGAACTACCGCGTCCGGCGGGTCGGTGCCGACGGTGTCATCAGCACGCTGATCGGCAGCGGTGACGTCGGGCTGCTGGCGGGCGGTGAGGCCACGTCGTTCACGTTCCCGTACGCGCCGATCTCCACGGCGGCGGGGGCCGACGGCACCCGCTGGGTCGCCAGCACCCTGCTGTACGTGTTGTCCGGCAAGCAGATGCGCACCGTGGTCCGTGACGGCGACAGTCGGTGGTCGCTGTCGGATAACCAGAGCGCGACGATCCCCGCCGGCGCGTGGCAGGGCAACGTCTACGTCGCCGCGACGAGCAATGCCGTCTACGTTTCGGCCGACGACGGTCTGTTCCGGTTCCACCCCGACGGCCGGGTGGAGACGGTTCTCGCCACGCCCTCGTTCGTGGGCCCGCTGACCATGGTGGACGACCAGGTCGGATATGTGGCTGACGTGCGCGGCAACAGGGTGTACAAGCTGGCACTGCCCGCGATCTCGGGTGCCGACGTCCCGGCGGAGAGCACCTGGTGGCGGCAATGGTGGACGGTGACGCTGGGGATCGTGCTGGTCCTCGCGCTGATCGTGGTGGTGCTGCTGGTGTCCCGCCGCGGGGCCCGTCGATGACGAGCTCGCGGGACCCGCTGACTGATGACGGAGGTGATGGTGATGGGTGACGTCACCGGAGGTGACCTGTTCGCGCTGTGGCGGGTGTCTGAGGCGCTGCTGCCCCGCGTCGCGGACGTGTACTACGACGCGAACCGCCTCGTGGAGGCGGACGGCAGCGCGGCCGGCCTGACCTTCGCCCTGACCATGTGGAACACGCTCAAGGACGAACTTCAGGACATGTACGCAGACATCGGCGGCGTGGTCATGGACGGCGCCACCGGCGTCCGCGAGGCGCGGCTCGCGTACGAGGCCACGGACAGTGACGCGGCGGGGGAACTGCAGGTGATCCTCAAGGATCCGTACCGGAACTCCCCGGATCCCGCGGTCGCGCCGCCCGCACCGGGTTCCGAGGACGACCCCAACGGGCCGCTCGTCCCGTCTCGGCAGGGCGGAGGGTCCTGACCGTCGCGTCAGCGGCGGTGATCAGCCGTCGACCGGCGGCACCAGCACAAACGGTTGTTCACGAGGGGGCCGAGAACTGTGGGTAACGCCGACACGCCAGCCGCGTACGCGAACGCGCAATACGTGCCCGCCTTGAAACAGAAGGCGGAGAAGCTGCGTCAGGAGTTCGTCCGGCAGACGCTGAAGGATCTGGACTCCTACCTCGCCGCGCTGCTGGAGGAGTACAACAAGGCCAACCCGGACAAGCCGGCCACCACCGTCACGAGCGGCGGCTTCTCCGTCATCGTGCAGAACGGCCCGGGGCTGCCGGACAGCGAGATCTACCTGACCGACGCGCAGGTCAAGCAATGGCAGGACGCCATTCAGAACGAGCATTACGCCTGGGTCGTCCCGACGTTCGAGGGGTATCTGACGCCCGACCCCGACGAGGCCAACCCGGCCATCGACGCGCTCGACCAGATCGCGCAGATGTTCGGCGGACCCACGGCCGAGCAGAACGGCCTGGGCAACCGGGATCTCGGCCTCGCCGGCCTCAAGACGGTACGCGAGGAGATGACGCAGCACTGGGAGGGCGCCTTCCAGCAGACCTTCCTCACCAACTTCGTCGCTCCGCTCGAGAACGGGGAGGCATGTCAGGCTGCGGCGGCTCGCCTGTCGAAGGAGATCCTGGAGGCCAACAAGATCAGTAAGATCGCCCAGCGCAAGGCAGTCCTCGATCTGATCGACAAGGCTCTCGAAGCGCTGGGGGATCTCGGCGCGGGCGGCAAATCGTCGAAGGAGTACGCCTGGAGCACGCTGGTCGGCATCGCCGCAGGTACGCTGCTCGCCGCCACGGGCGGCACCATCGCCGTGTGGGTGGGCGCCGTGATCATCTCGTCGAGCACCCTGGCGCAGGGCCTGTCGGTGGGCTCGGACGCCAAGAAGGTCGACGTCGGCGGCGCCACCGCCCAGGAGGTCGCGGTGGCGGTGCAGCGGGCGCTGCGAAACCAGAACGAGAAGTTCGTCGAAGACGAGACGAAGGTGGCCGACGCCCTGACGGAGCTGCGCAACGGCATCGCCGCCGGCCGTCAGGTGATCGGCCAGCTGGGCGTGAACCGCCCCAACCTCTACGGCGCGAGCTCCCAGGACGTGCACCGCGGCCTGACGCCGGCCGGCTGAACGGAACCGATCACCTCCAGGTGAACAAACAGCGCCCTGCTGGCGTGGGCCGCTCAGCGAACGTCGAGTCGCACGCGCCGGGGCGCCTATCTGCCGACAACAGTGCGCAGGTCGAAGGCCGACGACGCGCCTTCTGCCGCTGGATCAGCACTTGGCAGACTTGCGGCGTGACGGCCTCCACCCCGCAGCGCGACGTCATCGGCTACGTCGCCACACGTGTTATCGACCTCGAGGGCGACTACCTGCGTATCGCTGTCGACGGCGTAGACGGTTCCGGGAAGACTGCCTTCGCGGAAAGAATTGCCGCAGCCATACGCGTACTCGGTCGTCCAGTCGTGCGGATATCACTGGACGACTTCCATAACGTGCGATCAATCCGTTATCGACAGGGGCGGGACTCGCCCGACGGATTCTGGCAGGACTCGTACAACTACGCACGCTTCCACCACGACGTCCTGGACCCGTTCAGCCCCGGTGGAAGCCGGAGATACCGGCCGGCAGCTCATGACGTTGAGACCGACGCCGTGCTCCACGTCGAGCCGCGCGTCGCCGAGCCAGGTGCGATCCTCGTGGTGGACGGGCTGTTCCTCCACAGGAAGGAGCTCGTCGCCCAGTGGGATCTATCCGTTTTCCTCGATGTGCCGTTCGAGGTGACCGCCAAACGCATGGCTGTTCGTGACGGGACAAGTCCTGACCCGAATCATCCCAGCATGCACCGCTACGTCGAGGGTCAACGCATCTATTTCCGAACCTGCTCTCCGCATCAGCGCGCTTCGATTGTCATTGACAACCAGGACTTCGACGCGCCGCGGATTCTCCGCGGGATGACGCACTGATCTGCCGCCGATAAGGAACGATCGGCGGCGTTCATAGGGCGTTGGTCTGCCGCCTCGATGCGGAGTTTGGTACGGGCGCGAGCAGCGGAAAGTCCCGGTAGACGCTGCCCGATCGCCCGTCTCTGCAGCACCGGGATTGCAGCCACCCGGAGTCTAGAACCTCAGAACGGTGCAGCCATCGGCCTAGCGGACCCCATCAGGCGGTTCCACGGCTCATCCGCATCTCCGGCGCACAAGGCGCGTGCAGGCCGACGCCGGCCACGTCGGTTGTCTGGTCAGGATCAGCCGCCCGAGGTGTGCGCCTTCGAGGTCACGCCAGTTGAATCGCCAGAACCCGACGAATGACTCCTGAGCAGGAGAAACGCGGTTCTTGTCTGCCACGCATCGGCGCGGCTGGCGCCGGGGCCGGCCATGCGTGACGCCATCTCGCCTGGTGCCGGGGCCGGCCCAGCTCCTCGCCGCGTCTCGCGGCCGGCCCGGACGGCCGGGTGATTGACCCAAGATCGGCTGGGTAAGGGGGCGCCATGAGCGGTGAACACCACGACCGGAGGACCCGCGCCGCGGACCTGATGCACCTGAACGCGATGGTGCTGGAGGAGACCGAGCAGAGCCTGCACGTCAGCGCCGACGAACGCCCCGGCCCCGCGGGGGAGCGGCTGCACCGGCTTGCCGACGCGATGACGGAGACTGCCGGCGACATCGCCGAACGCGCCCGCGGGCTGTCGGATGAGGTGAAGAAGCGCGGCACATCTGGCTGACCGCCCGTCACATGCCGCGCGTCAGCGACTCGCGGACGTGGCCGCGTGCCTGATGGATCCGTGACTTCACGGTGCCCTCGGGGAGGCCGAGCTGCCCGGCGATCTCCCGGTAGTCGAGCTGGCAGAGGTCACGCAGCACCATCGGCGCCACCCAGTCCGGCCGGTACGCCTCCAGCCGTTCCAGCGCGTCCAGCAGATCCAGGCGTGAGCCGGCGATGACGCTGGTGGTACGGGCGTCGGCCACGTCCACCGGCGGGACGTCGTACGCCTGCTCGGCGGAGCGCCGCTTCAGTGACCGGTACGTCTGCCGTGCGCTGTTGGCGACGACCACGTGCAGCCACGTCGAGAACTTCGACCGCCCCTCGAACCGGTGGATCGTGCGGGCCACCTGCAGCAGCACGTCCTGGCAGCTCTCCTCGGCGTCCTGCGGACAGGGCAGGAACCGTGAACACCGGCGCAGCACGCCGGGCCGGATGTGGGCGAGCAGCGCGTCCAGCGCCGCCGCGTCCCCGGCCGCCGCACGGTGGGCCAGGTCTTCCTGAAGATCGTCTTGCACCGTAGGTCCCCCGTCGCACGCCGTGCGGTTTGTGAATAATACGTTCGTGTCAATACCTGCGAGGATCGGCCGCTACCGGGTCACGCGGCGGCTGGGCGCGGGCGCCTTCGCCACGGTGTGGCTGGCCGAGGACGACGTGCTCGAGGCGCAGGTGGCGATCAAGGTGCTGGCCGACAACTGGGCACACCACCACGACGTGCGCGCCCGCTTCGAGCAGGAGGCGCGGATTCTGCGCCTGGCCGACTCGGAGCTGCTGGTCCGCGTCCACGACTTCGGCGAACTGCCGGACGGGCGCCCGTACCAGGTGATGACCTATGCGGACAGCGGCAGCCTGGCGGAGCGGCTCGCCGGCGGCCCGATGCCGATCGGTACGGCGTTGCGCACCGCCGCCGACATCGCTGCGGCCGTGACGTGCTGCACGACTCCGGCGTGCTGCACCGTGACCTGAAGCCGTCCAATGTGCTCTTCAGCACGGTCCGCGGCCGCCAGCGGGTGCTTGTCGCGGACCTCGGCCTCGCCAAGAGCATCGCGCACGCCTCCGGTTTCACCGTGGTCGCCGGCACCCCCGGTTACATGGCGCCGGAGCAGGCGGTGCCGGGTGGCGGCATCGATGTGCGTACCGACGTCCACGCGCTGGGGGCGCTGACGTACCACATGCTGACCGGGCGGCCACCGCACGCGGCCCTCACACCGCCGTCCCGGCTGCGCCCCGGTATCCCTCGCCAGGTCGATCACATCGTCCTCCGCGCGCTGGAGAGGGACCGGCAGCGGCGCTGGGCCTCGGCACAGACGTACGCCTCGGCCCTGCACGCCGCCACCGGCCCGGACCGCCGCCGGACCCGCGTGCTGCGCGTCCTGCGCCGTACCGTGGCGTCGGCCGCCGTCCTGGCCCTGCTCGCACTGCTCGGCGCCGCGGCACCCACGGCCGGATGGGTGCGGGTCACCGACTCCACCGGCGCGCTGTCCGTCGCGGTGCCCCGGGACTGGGCGTCGCAGCTGCGCGACAGCGGCTGGGAGCCGGCGGCCGTCGGACTGGCCGAGGGCCGCCGGCCCGGCCTGCTGGTCGGCGCCGATCTGGGCGCCTGGGCAGACCCGCTCAGCCCTGCCCCCGGTGTCTTCGCCGGGCTGAGCGCCACGATGGCGGGAGGATCCGCGCCGCCGCGTGCGCCCGCCCACGGCCGCTGCCGGCCCGGCCCGGACCGCCCGGTGGGCGTGGCGGACTCGAGGGGCCGGGTTCGGCGTTGGACGGAGTGCGGCGGCACGACGGTCTCCTACAGCGAGGTGGTGCTGGCCGCTGGGACGGCCGACGTCGTCTACGTGCAGGTCAAGCAGGTGGGGCCGGACGACCGCACCGACGAGGTGCTGCGCAGCCTGCGGCTGCGCCGGCCGTGACCCGCTACTCCACGCACTTCTGACCCTTGAGCGACAGGTCCACGGAGGTGACCCTCGCGTCCTTGACGTCGATGCGGTACTTGGCCTGCCCGTTGCCCGGCGTTACCGCCCAGCCGTATCCGTTGTCGCCGCCGCCCAGGACCTCCTCCCAGTCCGGGTACGCCCGCTGCACCGCACTCATCGAGCTCCCCAGCCGGATGCCCTCCGGGGTCCGCACGCTGCCGTACATGTCGATGTTGGACAGGCCCAGTCCCGGCGTGAAAAAGACTGTCGCGGTGGTGCCCCGCACCTTCGCAATGCCGCAGCTCCCGGTGAAGTCCTCGACCCTGTACCCCTGGATCATCCCCGTGGCCTCCGCCTGCTCACGCGTCATACCCAGCCTCAGGGCGCCCAGCCCGAACGGACCGAGCACCCGCGGCGCGGTGGCCGTCCGCGCCGGCTGCGAGCCGGCCGGGGACGCGGTCGTCGGCGAGGGGGAGGGAGGCGCCGGCGTCCGGGACGGTGTCGCGCTGGGCGTGGCCGTCCCCGGTGCCGCCGGGGCAGAGGAGGAGGGCGGCTCCCCGGCCGGAGCGGCGATCCCGCCCGTCTGTTCCACGCCGTTCGTGCACCCCGTCATCAGCGCCATGCCGAGTGCCGCCCCCATGATCGCGATCGCCCGCACTGTCGTCATCCTTCCCCCGCATGATCGTGCTGTCCTTTGGTGCGATGCCGGGTTCCCGGCGCCGGTTCTGGACATCCGGTCACGGGACCATAACGACCGCAGGCGGGGTCGCTGCGCGGCGGACGTCGCCAGGGCGGGACGCGGCCGGCCGCCTCCGTCGCCGCTGCGTCCGGGACGCCTTCGGGCCCGTCGGGGCCGGGCCGCCGTGTTGACGATCTCCGCTGTGCTCCGGCCGCGTGCGGACCGGTGAGATCCACGTCAGGGAAGCGCCGATGCGGAATCGTTGCTCCATGGCAAGGACTTGCGCTCTACAGTGCTGAGCGATGCAGATGCCGCCGCTCGTCATCGCCGAGCATCCCGCCGACGGTGGGATGGTCTGTCTGGCCGTCTCGGGTGAGCTGGACCTGGCGAGCGCCGAGGATCTGGAAGAGGCGGTGGCCGTCGCGGCCGGGCGGGCGGGCGTCCGCGAGGTGTGCATCGAGCTGTCCGGCGTGACGTTCCTGGACGCGGCCGGCATCGCGGCCCTCATCCGTGCCCGCGCGGCGGCGATGGCGGCGAACGTCCTTGTACGCGCGAACGGTGCGCGCGGTGTGGCGGCACGGGTCCTGGCGGTGACCGGCGTGGGGGAGTGGCTCGGCAGCCGCTGAGGCCCATCCACCGCCGCGTCGACGGACTCGCCGGGAGCGGGAGCGGCCCACGGCGGCCGGCTGGGCAGGAGGCGCGATAAGCCCGGGCCCGGGGAGCCCGGCAGGCCCGCCCGGCTCCCCGGTCGAATGGTCCCGGGTGCCGGGCCGGATGCTCGCGGATGCCATGCCCCGGGCGATTGCCCGGGACGGTCCGGGCGATGCGCCCGGGGAAGCCGCGGCGATGCGCCCGGGGCGGCCGGGTCAGCCGGCGGTGAGTTCCGTGCGCAGCTTCGTCAGGGACCGGGCGATCAGCCGGCTGATGTGCATCTGGGAGACCCCGATCTTCGCCGCGATCTCCGACTGGGTCAGGTTGCCGAAGAAGCGCAGCGACAGGATCGTGCGTTCGCGCTCGTCGAGGGTTGCCAGCGCCGGACCCAGGGCGATGCGCAGCTCGGCCAGCTGCATCTCGTGGTCGTCCTCGCCGAGCGTGTCGCCCAGTGAGGTGGCGCCGTCCTCGGTGACGGGGGTCGACAGGCTGGCCGCGCTGTACGCCCGGGCTCCCTCGAGGCCCTCGAGCACCTCCTCCTCGGTGGTGTTCAGGTGGGCCGCGATGTCGGCGACCGTGGGTGAACGACCCAGGGTCTGGGTGAGGGCGTTGCCGGCCTCCGTGATGGCCATGCGCAGCTCCTGCATGCGCCGGGGCACGCGCACCGACCAGGTGCGGTCGCGGAAGTGGCGGCGGATCTCGCCGAGGATCGTCGGGATCGCGAAGCCGGCGAACTCGACGCCGCGGGTGGGGTCGAAGCGGTCGATCGCCTTGATCAGGCCGACCGTCGCCGTCTGCAGCAGGTCGTCGTCGGGCTCGCCGCGGCCGCTGTAGCGGTGGGCCAGGTGCTGGGCGAGCGGCAGCCAGGCCCGCACCGCCTCGTCGCGCAGGGCCGCCCGCCGGGGGCCGGCCGGGGTGTCCGCCATGTCCCGCAGCAGGGTCGTGCCGCTCTCGGGTACGCGCGTCTTCGTCATCGTCATCGTGATTCCTCTCGCCGAGCGCGTTGTGTACCCGCCTCACCCCACGATAAACGACGCAGCGACCGACGCAACTCGCATCGGTTGAGATGTGGATAACCGGGTACGCGTCAGCGATGACCGTGAACGCGAGCGTGACCTTCGTCGGCAATGCCACGACCGTGCTGCGGCTGGGCGGCTTCACCCTGCTCACCGACCCGGCGTTCGGGCCCGCGGGCAGCCGGGTGTACCTGGGCAAGGGCGCGTGGACGAAACGGGTGAAGGATCCGGCGCTGGACGTCCTCGACGTGCGGGCGCTGGACGCCGTACTCCTGTCTCACCTGCACGGCGACCACTTCGACAAGGAGGCGCGTCGCGATCTGCCGTACGAAACGCCCATCGTGACCACCCCGCAGGCGCAGCGCCGGTTGCGGCGCTCGCGATTCGGCGAGGTCCGGGGGTTGCCGACGTGGGAGACGCACGAGTGGGCGCGCGGCGGGGACCGGCTGCGGGTGACCGCGGTGCCGGGGCGGCACGGGCCGGGGCCCGTCGACCGGCTGCTGCCGGACGTCATGGGCTCGGTGGTGGAACTCGAGACGGACAACCGCACCCGGCTGCGGCTCTATGTAACCGGCGACACGCTCTATGGCTCGCACCTGGCGGACATCCCGCGCCGCTGCGGCGAGATCGACGCGATGCTCATCCACCTCGGCGGCACCCGGCTGCTCGGCATGCTGCTGACCATGGACGACAAGCAGGGGGTGGCCACGACGAAGCTGATCCGGCCGGGGCTGACCATCCCGATCCACAACGACGACTACAAGGTGCAGAAGACGCCGCTGGAGCACTACCTGCGGCGGGCGCGCGAGGAGGGGCTGACCGGCGTACGGCCGATCACCCGCGGGGCCACGCTGGAGCTGCCGGTCCGGGTGTGAGCGCGCGATATCGTGATCACGTGACCGCTGTCGACGCCGTGACCGCCGCCGGGATCGAGCACCGAGTGGTCCGGCACGGGCCGGTCGGCAGCGTCGCCGAGGCCGCCGCCGCCCAGGGCGTCGAGGTCCGCGACCTCGTCAAGACCCTGGTGGTACGCCGGTCCGCCGACGACTACCTGTTCGTGCTGGTCCCGGGTGACCGGCAGATCTCCTGGCCGAAGCTGCGCGCGCTGCTCGGGGTGAGCCGCCTGTCGATGCCCGACGCCGCGACGGCCAAGGAGGCCACCGGTTACGAGCGGGGGACCATCACGCCGTTCGGGTCGGCCCGCCCGTGGCCGGTGATCGCCGACGAGCGCGTCCGGGGGCGCACGATCAGCCTCGGCGCCGGCGAGCGTGGCGTGGCGCTGCAGGTCCCGGCCGACGCGGCGGTGTCCGCGCTCGGCGGCACGTACGCGGACGTGACCGATCCGGAGGTCAGCCGGCGACGATGACCTCGGTGCCGCTGCGCCGGATCGCGTCGACGCCGGCCGCGTCCGCGCTGGAGTCGGTGACCAGCGTCGCCACGTCCGTGATGGCGCAGATGCCGGCCAGGCACACCTTGCCCACCTTGGAGCCGTCGGCGACCACGATGACGCGGTCGGCGCGGCGGATCATCGTGGCGTTGGTGTTGGCCTCGATCTCGTCGTGGGTGGTGAGGCCGCCGCGGGCGCTGATGCCGTCGACACCGACGACCGCGACCTCCATGTTGAGCCCGGCGAGGGCCTGGTCGGCGATGGGGCCGACCAGCTCGTACGACTGGGTGCGGGACACGCCGCCGGTCATGATGAGCTTGAGCCGGGGGCGCAGCGCGAGCTCGGACGCGATGTTGAGCGCGTTGGTCACCACGGTCAGGTCGACGCGTTCGGCGAGCAGCCGGGCCAGCAGGTGCGTGGTGGTGCCGCCGGTGAGGCCCAGCGTCAGCGGCCCCTTCGGCAGGATGTCGGCGACCTTGCGCGCCACGAGCGCCTTCTCCTCGCGGTGCTGGCCGACCCGGTAGCGCACCGGAAGCTCGTACGCGACGTCGACCGCGACCGCGCCGCCGTGGGTGCGCGAGAGCAGCCGCTGGTCCTCGAGCGCCTGCAGGTCGCGGCGGATCGTGGCGGGGGAGACCCGGAACTCGCCGGCGAGGTGGCCGGCGTCGACGGAGCCGTGGCTGGCCACACGCTCCAGAATGGCCGACACGCGGTCGGCGCGGCGCAGGGTGCTGGGTGCCATCGCGCCCTTCTTCGAGGTGTATTGATCAAACGCGCAGTCACTGTAGTTCGTTTCCAAGCGATTGACCAGATTTCCTTGCGCGCTTAGGGCGCAACGCCAAGAATCCCGCCATGACAGTGATCGCTTTCCTCGGCGCCGGCAGCGTCGTGTTCACCCGTGAGCTGCTGGCGGACATCCTCTCCTTCGACGAGCTGCGCGGCGTGACTCTCGCGCTGCACGACATCGACCCCGAGCGGCTGGAGACCGCCGAGGCGATCGCGCGGCGTACCGCGGAGCAGCTCGGCGCGCAGCCGCGGATCACCACGAGCCTGGACCGGCGCGTGGCGCTCGACGGCGCGGACTTCGTCGTCAACGCCATCCAGGTCGGCATGCACGCGGCGACCGTGCGCGACTTCGAGATCCCCGCGAAGTACGGCCTGCGCCAGACCATCGCGGACACCCTGGGCATCGGCGGCATCTTCCGCGCGCTGCGGACCTTCCCGGTGCTGGAAGCGATCGCGCGGGACATGCGCGAGCTGTGCCCGGACGCCTGGTTCCTCAACTACACGAACCCGATGGCGATGAACGTCGGCTTCCTGGCGGCCGTCGCGCCCGACCTCAAGGCGGTCGGGCTGTGCCACTCGGTGTTCTGGACGGTGCACGATCTCTGCAAGCTGCTCGGCGTGCCGCTGGACGAGGTGGACTACAGCGCGGCGGGAGTGAACCACCAGGCCTGGCTGCTGCGGTGGGAACACCGCGGCGAGAGCCTCTACCCGCGCCTGGACGAGCGCCTGGAGAAGGACCCCGAGCTGCGGCGACGGGTACGGATGGACATGTACCGCCGGCTCGGTTACTTCCCGACGGAGACGAGCGAGCACTCCAGCGAGTACGTGCCCTGGTACCTGCGGCACGACGAGGAGATCGAGCGGCTGCGCATCCCGGTCGGCGACTACCTGCGGATCAGCGCGGACAACGTGGCCGAGTACCACGCCACCCGCGCGTCCGTGCTCGCCGGTGAGCCGCTCGACGTCAGCCGCGACGCCACCGAGTACGCCCCGCAGATCATCCACAGCATCACCACCGGCACGCTGCGGCGCGTGCACGGCAACGTCGCCAACCGGGGCCTGATCGCCAACCTGCCCGAGGGGTACGCCGTGGAGGTGCCGTGCATCGTGGACGGCCTGGGCGTACGCCCGGAGCGGGTCGGTGAGCTGCCGTTGCAGTGCGCGGCCCTCAACCGGTCGTTCGTGAGCGTGGGCCAGCTGACGGTGCGGGCGGCGGTGACCGGCGATCCGCGCATGGTCCGGCAGGCCGCCATGGCCGACCCGAACACCGCCGCCACCCTGCCGGTGGAGCGCATCTGGGAGCTGTGCGACGAGCTCACCGCCGCGCACGGCGACCTGATCCCGGCGGCGCTGCGCGGCTGACGCGCACTACGGAATGCTCGTTTGTACGCGAGACCTTGTGATGCGAAAACAAACGAGCATAATCCTCGACCATGAACGACACGTCCGAGGAGATCGCCAGCCAGCCCGCCGTCTGGGAACGGGCCCTGCAGCGCACCGATGAGGCCCGGGACCTGCTGGCCGCCCCCGGCGAGCGGGTGCTGCTGCTGGGCTGCGGCACGTCCTGGTTCGTCGCCCAGAGCATCGCCGAGCTGCGCGAGAGCGCCGGGCTCGGCGAGACCGACGCGGTGTGCGCCTCGGAGTACCGGCCGCGGCGCCGCTACGACCGGGTCGTCGCCGTCTCGCGCTCCGGCACCTCCACCGAGGTGCTGGACGCGCTGCGCCAGGTGCCCGCCGGCAGCCACCGGGTCGCGGTCACCGCGGTGGACGGGATGCCGGTCGACGATCTGGCGGAGTCCCGGCTGCTGCTGGACTTCGCCGACGAGCGCAGCGTGGTGCAGACCCGCTTCCCCACGACCGTCCTGGCCCTGGCCCGCGCCGCGTTCGGCGAGGACCTGAGCCACCTGGCGGACCACGGGCGCGCGGCGCTCGCCGCACCCCTGCCCGCCGACCCGGCCGGCATCGAGCACCTGGTCTTCCTCGGGACGGGCTGGACCGTCGGGCTCGCCCACGAGGCGGCGCTGAAGGTCCGCGAGGCGGCTCAGGCGTACTCCGAGTCGTACCCGGCCATGGACTTCCGGCACGGACCCGTCGCCGTCGCCGGCAGCCGCAGCCTGATCTTCTCCTTCGGCGGCGTGCCCGCCGGGCTCGACGACACCGGCCGCGCGGCCGGTGCCACCACCTACCGCGACGGGCGCGACCCGCTCGCCCAGCTCGTACTCGCCCAGCGCTTCGCGCTCGCCCTGGCCGCGCACCGCGGCCTCGACCCCGACCGTCCCCGTCTGCTGACCCGCTCGGTGGTCCTGGACGCGGCCTGACGACCCATCCCTTCCCCCAGGAGATCGAGGTTCTCGAGTGATGATCACTTCCAGGCGCGGCCGGCGGACCCGGCTGCTGGCCGTGACCGGCACGGCGCTGCTGCTGGCCGCCTGCACCGGCGGCACCAAGGACGACGGCAAGGACGCGGCGGCCGGATACGACCCGGCCGCCGCCGTCACGCTCACGTGGTGGACCGGCCAGACGTCGGAGGCCGAGCAGGTCGCCGAACGGCTCGCCGCCGACTACCACGCCGCCCACCCGAACGTGACCATCAAGACCTCGGCGGGCGCCGGAACCACCGACGAGCTGCTCACCAAGCTGTCCGCCGGGTTCGCCGGCGGCAACTACCCGGACATCTCGTACGCCTTCGGCAACTGGGCCGGCGACCTCGGCGCGAGCGGGCGTACGCAGGACCTGACCTCGTACGTCAACGACCCGTCGTTCGGCTGGACCGAGATGCCCGAGGCGGCCCGCACGGTCGCCACCGCGGACGGCAAGGTGATCGGCATCCCGGCGCTCGTGGACAACCTGGCGCTCATCTACAACAAGAAGCTGTTCGACGCCAAGGGCATGCCGTACCCTGCGGACGACTGGTCCTGGGAGGACTTCCGGGCGGCGGCGAAGAAGCTCACCGACCCGGCGACCAACACGTACGGGACGGCGTACTCGGTCTCCGGCAGCGAGGACACCACCTGGCACCTGTGGCCGCTGCTCTGGCAGAACGGCGGGAAGATCCTCGACGGCAAGAAGCCCGCGTTCAACTCCGACGCCGGCGTCAAGGCGCTCGAGACGCTGCGCGTGATGGCGGTCGACGACAAGTCCATGTACCTCGACCAGACCGACGAGAAGTACGGGCCCCTGTTCAACAGCGGCCACGTCGCCATGATGCTGTCCGGCCCGTGGTCGCTGCTGGACATCAAGGCCGCCAAGCTCGACTACGGGGTCGCGTTCCTGCCCGGCGTCAACGGCGACCACCAGACCGTCTCCGGCCCCGACCTGTGGGTGCTGTTCGACCACGACGACGCCAACCGGGCCGGCGCCGCCCGCGACTTCGTCAAGTGGCTCACCAGCGCGCAGACCGACGCCAAGTGGAACCTGGCGGTCGGCAATCTGCCGCTGCGCTCCAGCGAGAAGGACACGCCGGAGTTCGCCGCGTACGTCAAGGAGTACCCCGGCGGGCAGAAGTTCTTCGACAACCTCGCCAACGCCAAGCAGGCCCGGCCCACCCTGCCCGGGTACGAGGTGATGAGCCGCAACGTCGGTGACGCCATCGCCAAGGTTCTGCAGGGCGCGCAGAGTCCCAAGGAGGCACTCGACCAGGCCGCCCAGAAGTCCGCCGGCGCGCTGGAGGACTGATGGCGCTCACGTTCGCGGCGACACCGCGTACGCATCAGGACGTCGCGCCGCCCGCGCGGGGCCGGCGCGGTCGGGCGTTGCGCCGCAACCTCACCGGCTGGGGTTTCGCCGGGCCCGCGACGCTGCTCGTGGTCGGCCTGTCGCTCTTCCCCGCCGTGTGGGCCTTCTTCATCTCGCGGACCAAATGGAACGGCATCGCGCCGGCCACCGGCATCGGGTGGCGCAACTACGAGCGGATCGTGCAGGACCCGGACGCGGCCGCGGCGGCCCAGCACACGCTCGTGCTGACCGTGCTGTTCGTGCCGGGCTCGATCCTGATGGGCATGCTCATCGCGGTCGCCCTGAACCAGCGGATCCGGCTCATCGGCTTCTACCGGACGTGCATCTTCGTGCCGTACGTGGCGTCCGCGGCGGCGACCGGCATCCTGGCGAGCTTCGTGTTCAACCCGCAGTTCGGCGCGGCGAACGAGGCGCTGCGCCGGCTCGGGCTGCCCACCCAGCAGTTCCTGGAGAACCCGGCGCAGGCCCTGCTGGTCATCTGCATCATCGCGCTGTGGGGCGAGGTCGGCTTCTGCGCCGTCGTGTACCTGGCCGCGCTGCAGGACATCCCGAAGGAGCTGGTCGAGGCGGCGGTGGTGGACGGCGCGAGCCGGTGGCGGGTGTTCCGGCACATCACCCTGCCCGAGCTGCGCCCGGTCACCGTGTTCACCGCGATCTGGCAGACCATCACGGCGATGCAGCTGTTCGACCTCATCTACACCACGACCCGCGGCGGGCCGATGAACAGCACGCAGACCGTCGTCTACTACATCTACGAGCTGGCCTTCCAGACCCAGCGGCTCGGGTACGGCGCCGCCGTCGCGTACCTGCTGTTCGCGGTCACGATGCTGCTGACCCTCGGCGTCATCTGGTACAGCCGCCGCTCCGGATCGGAGGCGTTCTGATGCGCCGGCGCCTGCCCTTCAGCCCCTGGCACCTGCTGCTCATGCCGCTCGCGCTGATCTTCGTGCTGCCGCTGGTGCAGATGGTCCTGACGTCGTTCATGACCACCCAGGAGATCAACCAGTTCCCGCCGAAGTTCATCCCGGCCAGCCTCCACGTCGAGGGCTACCGCACGCTGCTGGCCGAGTCGCACATCCTGCGCTGGTTCGGCAACACCGTGCTGGTCTCGGCGATCGCGGTGGTGTCGCACCTCGTGCTCTGCTCGCTGGCCGGCTACGGCTTCGCGCGGCTCAAGTTCGCCGGGCGGGGCATCGCGTTCCTGGCCATCGTGGCGACCGTGATGATCCCGATCCAGCTGCTGATGATCCCGACGTACCTCATGTTCGCGCGCGCCGGCATCGTCGACACCCTCGCGGCCGCGTTCGTGCCGTGGCTCGCCTCCGCGTTCGGCATCTTCCTGATGCGTCAGTTCTTCCTCGGGCTCCCCGTCGAGCTGGAGGAGGCCGCGCGGCTGGACGGGTGCAGCGCCCTGCGGACCTTCGTCAGCGTGGTGCTGCCGCTGGCCCGCCCGGCGCTGGCCACCCTGGCGGTGTTCACCCTGCTGTCCAGCTGGAACGACCTGCTGTGGCCGCTGATCGCCATCTCCGACGACACGAAGTACACGCTGCAGGTCGGGCTCGCCAGCTTCCAGGGCACCCGGCGTACGGAATGGTCGCAGCTGATGGCCGGGAACGTCATCGCGACGATGCCGCTGATCGTCGCTTTCCTCGTCGCCCAGCGGCGGTTCATCGCGACGATGACGTTCACGGGATTGAAGGGCTGAGCTCCTCCCGGGTGGCCTGGGCCGCGGTGCCGCCGGCCGCCCGGGTGCTCAGCGATCCGGCCACGGCCGCCCAGGCGATCGCCTCCGCGAGGGGCCGCCCGGCCAGGCGGGCGGCCAGGAAACCCGCGTTGAAGCTGTCGCCCGCGCCGGTGGTGTCGACCACGTCGACGGTACGGCCGGGAGCCGAGCACCCGCCGTCCGGTCCCCAGGCCCGCGCGCCCGCCGCGCCGTTCTTCATCACCACGGTCGTGCCGACGGCGGTCAGCGTGGCGGCCGCCGCGTCCAGATCGGACTCGCCGGTCACCGCGCGCAGCTCGTTGGCGTTCGGCAGGAACACGTCGGTGTACGCGAGGATGTCCGCGATCGACTCCCACTTCTCCGCCGGATCCCAGTTGGTGTCCAGCGACGTGCCGACCCCGGCGGCGCGGGCCCGGGCGAAGACGCCGGCCAGCCCGGTGGCCAGCCCGGGCTGCAGGTAGAGCGACGCGACGTGCAGGTGCCGGGTGGCCGCCAGCTGCTCGTCGGTCACGTCCTGCGGGCGCAGCGTGGGGATCGTGCCCGGCAGGGTCAGGATCGCCCGGTCCTCCTCCGCCGGCGACAGGATGACGCTGAGGCCGGTCGGCGTCCCGGGCGTGGCCTCGGCCAGCAGCAGGCGGACGCCCCGCTCCTCGAGCGCGCTGCGCGTGACTGCCCCGAACACGTCGTCGCCCAGCGCGGTCAGCAGGCCGGTCCGCAGCCCCAGCCGCGCGCACCCGGCGGCCGTGATCGCCGCAGAGCCGCCCAGGACGAGGTCGGCGCCGGTGAGCAGCTGCTCGGCCTGGCCGAAGCGGGGGCGGACGTCGCCGCGCAGCACGAGGTCCGGGTTGGCGTCCCCGACGACGAGCACGTCCATCAGCATCTCCTGTCCATATGAACAATCTGGATTGCGCACTTGCGCTTTTCGAGGCCCTGCAACGGGTCCAGAGCACCATACGCGCACAAACAGCTATTGACACTTGTTCGTTCGATCAGTTGAATCGGCCGCAGCGATCCCGCCCAGCCGGTAGCCAGTCCGGCAGCCGGGCGCCAGGGTGCTCCGGCGCCCGAGGCGGGGCGGATCGACGGTTCCGGGGGTCGAGGGCTCCATGATCGTCACGGTGACGCTGAACCCCGCGCTCGACCTCACGTACACGGTGGACGCGCTGGTGCCGCACGCCACGCACCGGGTCGCGGCGGTCGCCGAGCGGCCCGGCGGCAACGGACTCAACGTCGCCGGGGTGCTGCACACGCTGGGCGAGCCGGTGCTCGCCACCGGGCTGCTCGGCGGCGCGACCGGGCGCCGGGTCACCGAGCTGCTGGCGGCGGTGGGCGTACCGGCCTCGTTCGTGCCGATCGCGGGGGAGACCCGGCGCACCGTCGCGGTCACCGACCGGCACGATGCGACCGGCTTCTGGGAGCCCGGGCCGCCGGTCACCGCCCAGGAGTGGGAAGGCTTCCTGGATCACGTCCGCGAGCTGCTCGCCGCCGCGGACGTGCTCACGCTGAGCGGCTCACTGCCACCCGGCGTCCCGCAGGACGGGTACGCGACCCTGATCCGGCTCGCACGTGACGCGGGCGTGCCGGTCGTGCTGGACGCCAGTGGCGAGGCGCTGCGGCACGGGCTCGCCGCCGGGCCCGACCTCGCCAAGCCCAACGCCGCCGAGCTGGCCACGCTCGCACCGGACGCGCGGCCGGCCGACGTGCTCGCCCACGGCGCTCGCTCGGTGGTGGTGTCCCGCGGTCCCGAGGGCCTGCTCGCCCTCGCCGGCGACGACGCCTGGCAGGCGGCCCCGCCGGAACCCGTCAGCGGCAACCCGACCGGTGCGGGCGACGCCTGCGTGGCCGCACTCGCCCGGGGGCTGCGCGACGCCACCCCCTGGCCCGGGCTGCTCGCCGACGCCGTGGCGCTGTCCGCGGCGGCCGTCAGCGCGCCCGTCGCGGGCACCGTCGACGCGGCCGCGTACCACCGGTTGCGCCCCGCCGTCACCGTCACCGCCCTGCAGGGCTGAAGGGAGTTCCCCGTGTTCACACCGACCGGCGAGATCGTCGACGCCGCCCGGGCCGCCGGCATCGCGGTGGGCGCGTTCAACGTCATCACCGTCGAGCACGCCGAGGCCATCGTCGACGGCGCGGAACGGGCCGGGCGGCCGGTCATCCTGCAGATCAGCGAGAACGCGGTGCGTTTCCACCACGGCCGGCTCGCCCCGATCGCGGCCGCCACCCGCTGCATCGCCGACGCCTCGGCCGTCAAGGTGGCGCTGCACCTGGACCACGTGGAGAGCGACGAGCTGTTCGACCAGGCGGCAGGCTGCGGATTCGGCTCGGTCATGTACGACGCGTCGAAGCACTCCTACGATGACAACGTGGCCCGTACCGCCGCGGCCGTGCGCCGCGGGCACGCCCAGGGACTCTGGGTCGAGAGCGAGCTGGGCGAGATCGGCGGCAAGGACGGCGCCCACGCGCCCGGCGTGCGCACCGACCCCGGCGACGCGGCCGCGTACGTCGCGGCCACCGGGGTGGACGCGCTCGCGGTGGCGGTCGGCTCGTCGCACGCCATGCACACCCGCACCGCGCGGCTCGACCACGAGCTCATCGCCCGCTTGCGCGCGGCGGTGCCCGTGCCGCTCGTGCTGCACGGCTCCTCCGGCGTGCCGGACGACGAGCTGGCCGCCGCGGTCCGCGAGGGCATGGTGAAAATCAACATCGGTACGGCGTTGAACAGCGCCTTCACCACCGCGGTCCGGGAGAGCCTCGGCAGCAACGCCGCGCTGGTCGATCCGCGCCGCTATCTGGCGTCGGCGCGGGACGCGATGACGGCCACGGTCGCCTCGGCGTTGCGCCTGCTCGGGGAGCCCGTGCCGTGCCCGTGACGCTCGCCCTCGTCGGCGCCGGCCTGCGCGGGCAGACGTACGCGCGGCACGCGGTCGCGACCGGCCGGGCCCGCGTCGTCGCCGTGGCCGAGCCCGACCCGCACCGGCGGGAGCGCGTCGCCGCCGAGTTCGGGGTCGCGCCGGCGAACGTCCACACCGACTGGACCGGGCTGGCCGCGGGACCCCGGCTCGCCGACGCCGCCGTCGTCGCCACCCAGGACCAGCTGCACGTCGGCCCGGCCGTACGGCTCGCCGAGCTCGGCTACCACATCCTGCTGGAGAAGCCGATGGCGCCGACCGACGAGGAGGCGAGCGCGATCGCCGACGCCGCCGTACGCCACGGCGTGATCCTGGCCGTGTGCCATGTGCTGCGCTACACGGCGTACACGAAGCTCGTGAAGGGTCTTGTCGACGAGGGCCGCATCGGGCGGCTGATCAGCTTCGACCACCTCGAACCCGTCGGCTGGTGGCACCAGGCCCACTCGTTCGTGCGGGGGAACTGGCGGCGCACCGACACGTCCGGGCCGATGCTGCTCACTAAGAGCTGCCACGACCTCGACTGGCTCGTGCACGTGACCGGGAGCGTCCCGGCGCGGATCGCCTCCTTCGGCAGCCTCACCCACTTCCGTGCCGCCGAACGCCCCGACGGCGCCGCGGACCGCTGCCTGGACTGCCCGGTCGAGCCGGACTGCCCGTACTCGGCGAAGCGGCTCTACTTCGCCGCGCTCGCCGACCCGGACCAGCACTTCTGGCCGCTCGGCGCGGTCACCGCCGAGCCCACCGAACGGGCCCTGACCGAGGCGCTGCGCACCGGCCCGTACGGCCGCTGCGTCTACGCCTGCGACAACGACGTGGTCGACCACCAGGTCGTCACCATGGAGTACGCCGACGGCGCGACCGGCACCTTCACCATGAGCGCGTTCACCCCGGCGGAGCACCGGCGGACCCGGCTGATGGGCACCCACGGATACCTCGAGGGCGACGGCCGTACGGTCCGCCACGTCGACTTCCGCACCGGCCGCGAGCAGACCATCGACTCGGCGGCGCTGGGCGGCCCGTCCGCGGCCGGCGGGCACGGCGGCGGCGACGAAGGGCTGACCGAGGCGTTCCTCGCTGCGGTCGAGGCCGGCGACCCGTCGCTGATCACGTCGGACGCCGTGCAGAGCCTGGCCAGCCACCGCGTCGTCTGGGCGGCCGAACGCGCCCGCCTGAGCGGCGGCATCGTCACCCTCGCTGCACCTGGCCGGTAGGGTCTGTTCATGAGAACGGCGACCCGCCGGTTCGCCCTGTGGCGGGCGGACCTCGAGGACGCGGTGTGCGCCGCCCCGGAGGAGTGCGTCGAGGCGCTGCAGGACCACGACGTCGTGCCGGTGGTGCTCGACTACCGCGAGCACGGTCTCACGCCCGTCCGGCACTCCTTCGAGACCACGCTGCGGCAGGACGTCGAGTGGCAGTTCGCCGGAGTGGCCTGGCCGGCGGACCTGCGTCCCGGTGTGCTGGTCACCGTGACGTGGCAGGCGGCCCGCGACGAGGTCGTCGTGCGAGCGACGGCGCTCGACGAGCCGATGAGCGTCGACGGGGTCGCCTACTTCCACGAGTACGACCCGAAGGTCGTCACCCGCGAGATCGCGCCGGACAAGTCCAACCGGGGCCAGGTGCTGCGGGCCGTACGCCGTCAGGGCCGGGTCTTCGACGACGGCAGCGCGGTGCTGCCCGAGTCCGAGCTGGCCGGTCACTGCGGGCTGGGTCGCGGCGCCCGGGGTACGTTCCTGCTGCGCAACGCCGTCGACCAGTTGATCCGCGAGGGCTATCTGACCCGGGTCGAGGGCAGCGTCACCTCGGCCGGCTACCCGTCGTACCCGGCGGTCGAGGGGCAGAAGAGCGCGGACATGCTGTTCTACGCGCCGCTGGTGGAGCCGGCCCCGTGGCCGGGGGAGGACGAGGACGGCGAGGGCGCCGACCGCGCCGAGCACCTGGTCCACGGGTTCGTCCGCAAGCTGCCGCCCGGCGCGCGGCCGTCGGAGCGGCAGGTCACGCTGCACGAGCGGGCGGTCGAGGAGGAACAGATCGAGCCCAGCCCGCTCGCGCCGGGCTACACGTACGTGAAGAAGCACCACCGCCACGGCTGATCCCCGGCCGATGTCACATCCCGGCCGCCGCCGGTGTCTGCATGTCAACGCAGATCACCTCGAGGAGCAGAGATGAGCGGTACGAGGATCCCCCAAGCGGACGTGAGCGGCGTCTACGGTGCGGTGGTGAAGCGGATCTCGCGCAAGATGTTCGGCGCGGTCCCGGAGCCCGTCGGCGTCCTGTGGCACAACCGGAAGGTGCTCGACTTCAGCTTCCGGGTGGGCCGCTCGGCGCAGAAGTGGGACCGGTGCGACGCGAACCTGAAGTCGTACGCCCACATGGCCGTCGCGAGCCTCGTGGGCTGCAGCTTCTGCCTCGACCTCGGCTACTTCGCGGCCCACAACGAGGGGCTGGACGTCGCCAAGGCCCGTGAGGTGCCGCGCTGGCGCGAGTCGGACGTCTTCACGCCCCTGGAGCGGGACGTCATGGCGTACGCCGAGGCGATGACGCAGACCCCGCCGGCCGTGACCGACGAGATGTCGGCGCGGCTGCTGGCGGCGCTGGGCCCGGCCGCGCTGGTGGAGCTCACGGCGTACGTCGCGGTCGCCAACTTCATGACCCGGTCGAACACCGCGCTCGGCGTGGAGTCGCAGGAGTTCTCGGCGTCCTGCGACCTGCCGCCGCTGGCCGTACCGTCGCGTTCATGAGCGGCGACCCGTTCGTCGTCCACCGTAGCCTGCTGTTCACCGTCGCGTACGAGATGCTCGGCTCGGCCGCCGACGCCGAGGACGTCGTGCAGGAGACCTGGCTGCGGTGGGCCGGCGTGGACCGCGCCGGGGTCCGCGACGAGCGCGCGTACCTGGTGCGCGTGGTGACCCGGCAGGCGCTCAACCGGCTCCGCACGGTCGCCCGCCGCCGCGAGGAGTACGTCGGGGAGTGGCTGCCCGAGCCGTTGCTGACCACACCCGACGTCGCGGAGGACGCCGAGCTGGCGGAGAACGTCTCCATCGCGATGCTGACCGTGCTGGAGACCCTCGGCCCGGCCGAGCGCGCGGTGTTCGTGCTGCGCGAGGTCTTCGACACACCGTTCGACGAGATCGCCGAGGCGCTCGGCAAGTCACCCGCCGCGGTCCGGCAGATCGCGCACCGCGCCCGCGAGCACGTGGCGGCGCGGCGGCCGCGGATGCGGGTGGACCGCGCCGAGCAGCAGGCGGTCGTCGACCGGTTCATGACGGCCGTCGCCACGGGCGACGTCCGAGGGCTGATGGACGTGCTCGCCCCGGACGTCGTGGTGACGGCCGACGGCGGCGGCCTGGTCGCGGCGGCCCGCAAGCCGATCGTCGGGGCCGGCAAGGCGGCGGCCTTCCTGGCGTCCGTCGCCCGGGTGCCCGGTTTCCGGCTGAGCGCCGTCTGGCTCAACGGGACGCCCGGCGTCCGCTTCGACGTGGCCGGCGAGACGACCGCGGCGAGCGTGGTGGTCGCGGACGGCCGGATCACCCACGTGTACGCGATCCGCAACCCCCGCAAGCTCGGCCGGCTGGAGCACCCGGCCGAGCTGCGGCGCTGAGTGGGCCTATTCCCGGCGCGGAGGGATCGTGAGGACGGCCACATTACGATACGAGTCCGTTCCGTATCGGCTTCCGGCGGCCTAGGGTCGCTCTTGGATACGGAACTGTGCCGTATCGAATCTCCGACAGCCTCACGGGAGAGCACCCATGGACGTTCCGCACACCGGGCATCCACGGCGCTGGGCCATTCTCGGCGTCCTCGTCATCAGCCTGCTCGTCGTCGTCCTCGACAACACCGTCCTGAACGTCGCCCTGCGCACCATCGCGGACCCGAAGGCCGGCCTCGGCGCCAGCCAGGGCCAGCTCGAGTGGGCCATCAACTCGTACACGCTCGTCTTCGCCGGCCTGCTGTTCACCGCCGGCATCCTCGCCGACCGGCTCGGCCGGCGGATCACTCTCACCGTCGGGCTCGCGCTCTTCGGACTGGCCTCGCTGCTGTCGGCGTACGCGGGGAGCGCCGACCAGCTGATCGGGGCGCGCGCCCTGATGGGCCTGGGCGCCGCCGCGGTCATGCCGGCCACGCTGAGCATCATCGCCAACGTCTTCGAGCCGCACGAGCGCGGCCGCGCCATCGGGGTCTGGGCCGGCGCCGTGGGCCTGGCCGTGGCCATCGGCCCGATCGTCGGCGGCCTGCTGCTCGAGCACTTCTGGTGGGGTTCGGTCTTCCTCATCAACGTGCCCGTCGTCATCGCCGGGGTCGTGCTGGTCAGCGTGCTCGTGCCCGAGTCGCGCGACCCGAGGCCCGGCCGCATCGACATCATCGGCGTACTGCTGTCCATCCTCGGCCTGAGCCTGCTGACGTACGGCGTCATCGAGGGCGGCGAGAACGGCTTCGGCCGGCCCGAGTCGTGGGGTTCGCTGGCCGGCGCGGCCGTCGTGCTCGCGGCGTTCATCGCGTACGAGCGGCGCATCCCGTTCCCGTCGCTGGACGTACGGCTGTTCACGAACCGCCAGTTCTCCGCCTCCACCGGCATGATCGGCCTGGTGTTCTTCGCGGCCATGGGCATGATGTTCTTCAGCGCGTTCTACCTGCAGCTGGTCCGCGGGTACGGCCCGCTCGCCTCGGGCGCGCTGTTCGTGCCGTTCGCGGTCGCGCAGATGGTCTTCGCGCCCCGCAGCGCCGCGATGGTCAAGCGGTTCGGCCCCAAGGTGGTGGGCTCCGCCGGTCTGCTGCTGGTCGCGGCGTCGCTCGCCGGGTGGCTCGCGATCGATGCGACGACCCCGATCTGGATCGTCGGCGCGCTGTTCTTCGTGATGGGCGTCGGCATGGCCAACGTCATGCCGCCGGCCACCGAGTCGATCATGGCCTCGCTGCCCCGCGAGAAGGCGGGTGTCGGCTCGGCCGTCAGCAACACCATCCGCCAGGTCGGCGGCGCGCTCGGCGTCGCCGCGCTCGGTGCCGTGCTGTCGTCGGCGTACCGCGACGGCATGACCGATGCGACGGCGAGCCTGCCGGCCGCCGCGCGCGACGTCGCGAACGAGTCCATCTCCGGGGCGTACGGGGTGGCCGCCCAGGCGGGTCCGGGCGCCCCGGAGCTCATCCGGACCGCCAACGACTCGTTCATCTCCGCCATGCACTACGCCTCGCTCGGCACGACGCTGTTCGCCCTGCTCGGCGTGCTCGTCGCGGTGCTGTGGCTGCCCGGCAGGCGGCCCGCCGAGGCCCCGGTGCCCAGCACGGCCGAGTCCCTCGCCGAGGAACAGGGCGTGGAACTGGTCGAGGCGTGACGACCCTCGTGGCCGTACGGTGAAGGCTCGGCAACAATGGAGCGCATGACGACGGTCAGCGTTGACGCGGGATCCGGTCCGGGCCGCAAGGCACCGGGCCGGCCCCGCGATGCCCGAGCCGACGAGGCGATCCTCGAGGCGGTGACGGCCCTGCTCGCCGAGGGGCAGAGCGCCGACGCCATCTCCATCGAGGCGGTGGCGGCGAAGGCAGGCGTGGGCAAGGCGACCATCTATCGCCGGTGGGCCAACAAGGTCGCGCTGCTCACCGACGCGGTGGCCCGCATGAAGGGCCCGCTGCCGGAGCCGGAGGGCAAGTCGGCGCGCGACGACCTCGTCATGCTGGTCAAGCAGGGTCGCGCCAAGCGCATGGAGCGGTACAGCAAGGTCACGGCCTGCCTGCTGCCGGAGATGGTGCGCAGCGCCGAGATGCAGGCGGTCTACCAGGCGGCCACCGAGCCGCGCCGTGAGGTGATGCGTCAGGTGCTGCGGCGCGGGATCGAGACCGGTGAGCTGCGCGCGGACCTGGACATCGAGCTGACCCTGCTGATGATCTCGGGGCCGAGCATCGCGCAGAACATGCTGAACTGGAACCCCAACGTTCCCGAGGACGGCTACGCCGAGAAGCTGGTCGACGCCCTGTTGCGGGGCGCGGCGGCCTGACCGGCGGCCGCGTCAGGATCCGGCGAACGGGCCGCGCAGGGCGGCCCACTGCAGCAGCATCACGGTCTTGGCGTCGGCGATGCGGCCGTCGTACATCATCTCCACGGCCTCGGCGAACGGCAGCTCGACCACCCCGATGTCCTCGCCCTCGGCGGCCAGCCCGCCGCCGGAGGTGGTCCGGCTCTCCGGCGTGTACGGCGCTGCGTAGAAGTGCAGCCGCTCCGTGACCGATCCCGGGCTCATGTAGACGTCGAAGACGTGCTCGAGCTCGCCGACGACGACCCCGAGCTCCTCACCGGCCTCCCGGCGGATCGCCGTCTCCGGGTCGTCGTCGTCCAGCAGGCCGGCCGCGGTCTCCAGCAGCATGCCGTCGGGGTGGCCGTTGACGTACACGGGGTAGCGGAACTGGCGGGCCAGCAGCACGGTGCCGCGGCCGCGGTCGTAGAGCAGGATCGTCGCGCCGTTGCCGCGGTCGTACGTCTCCCGGTTCTCGGTGGTCCAGGTGCCGTCGGCGTGGCGGTAGTCGTACGTCGTGCGGCGCAGCACGTGCCAGCCGCTGGCCAGCAGCTGCACGTCGCGCACCACCACGTCGGGGTTGCCGGTGAGGTCGCGGCCCGCCTGGTCGAGGCCGGTGCGGCCGCGGTGGTCGGGGACGTCGACGCCGGGCCTCGGCAAGATCGTCGAATCCATGCGCCGAGAATAACGTCCGGAACCGCCCGATGTTAACTGACTTCCGGTGCCGGCGCGATTGCGCCGTGAATTTTCTCCGGCGAATTCGTCGAATCAGGCAACGCCGACGGGCGCGGCTCGCGTCAAGAGGACAAAGCCGAGCTGAAACGAGGCGTCGATGCCATCCACCATGCACCAGGAAATGCGCAGCGGGTACGAGCCGCTGACGCCCGCGCAGCGCACCGAATTCCTCGAGCGCGGGGTCGTTCTCGTCCGCGGCGCGCTGGACGAGGACCGCCGGCGACGCCTCGAGACGGCGGTCGACCGCGTGTACGCCGAGGAGCAGGCCGCCGGCCGGGTCAAGGACGACGGCGTGCTGCACCTGCTGGGCTTCCTGCCCCGCGACGAGGAGTTCGGCGAGCTGCTCACGGCGCCGGCGGTGTTCCCGTACATCTGGGGCATCGCCGGCTGGAACATCTACAGCCACCACAACCACCTGGACGTGACGCCGCCGGCGCGGGCGCAGGAGCCACCGTCGTGGGGCTGGCACCAGGACGGTTACCGGCAGAACTCCGATCCCGAGACGCTCGACCCGGCCCTGCCGCGGCCGATGTTCTCGCTCAAGGTCGGTTACGTGCTCTCCGACCTGTCGCGCACCGGCCGCGGCGCGACCAAGGTCATCCCGGGCAGCCACCTGCGCAACACGCTGGAGCGGCCCGCCGGCCCGGCCGCCGGCCACCCCGACCCGCTGGGCGCGGTCGAGATCACCGCCGAGCCGGGCGACGCGTTCGTCTTCGACCGCCGGCTGTGGCATTCCCGCTCGGTGAACACCAGCGGCGTGACCCGCAAAATACTGTTCGTCGGATATACGTACCGGTGGATCCGGCCGCTCGACGACATGCCGGTGGATCGGGGGAGCGCTTGGTGGAACAACCGCACTCCGGTGCAACGCCAATTACTCGGTGAGGCCCCCGGCACGATTAATTACTGGGGCGTGAAATGGGACGGATACGTCGACGAGGACATTCCGCTGCGCCGCGAATTGCGCGAACGCGGACTGCTCGATCGATCGGTGCCGTGGCTGCGCTGACGGGACGGCGCGCGGTCAGCGGGCGAGCAGGGCGCGCAGGGCCTTGACCACCTCCGCCGGGGCCTCCTCGGCCATGAAGTGCCCGCAGGTCACCAGGGCGTGCTGCAGGTCCGGCGCCCAGGCCCGCCACACGGCGGCGGCGTCGTAGCCGAGGGCGGCGCCCCAGTCCTGCTGCAGCACCGACACCGGCATCGCGAACGTCCGCCCGGCGTTCCGGTCGGCGCGGTCGTGCTCGATGTCGATGCCCGCCGAGGCCCGGTAGTCCGCGACGATCGAGGGCACGGCAGCCCGCGACGCCGCCAGGTACGCCGAGCGCACCCCCGGAGGCAGGGCGGCCGGGTCCTTGGTCCACACGTCGACGAAGTAGCCGAAGAACGCGTCGGCGGCTCCGGCGATCATGGCCTCCGGCAGGCCGGGCGGCTGGGCCATCAGGTACAGGTGGAACGCCACCGACGCGGAGACGCCGTGCAGCACGTCCCACATGTCCAGGGTCGGGACGATGTCCAGCAGTGCCAGGTGGGAGACCGCGTCCGGGTGGTCCAGGCCGGCGCGGAAGGCGACCAGCGCGCCCCGGTCGTGCCCGGCGAGCGCGAACCGGTCGTGGCCCAGCGCACGGGCAAGGGCCACGATGTCGGCGGCCATCGTGCGCTTCGCGTACGCCGTACCGCCGGGGTCCCCGGGTTTGCTGCTGTTGCCGTATCCCCGCAGGTCGGGGCAGATGACGGTGTGGTCCGCGGCGAGATCGGCCGCGACGTGCCGCCACATCAGGTGGGTCTGCGGGAAGCCGTGCAGGAGCACGATCGGCGTGCCGCTGCCGGCGACCGCGGTGTGCAGGGTGACGCCCTCGGCGACCGGGACGTCCTGGTAGTCGAATCCGGTGATGCTGTCCATGCCGCCCAGCGTGGCGGGCGCCGATGAGCACGGGATCAGCGCCGGATGAGTGCCGGCCGCCGCCTACGATGGGTGGCCATGACCGGCCGGGTGACGACGTTCCGGGTGCTCGGGCCGATCGGCGCCGACGCCGCGGGTGAGCCGGTCGCGCTCGGCGGCGCCCGGCAGCGCGCCGTGCTGGCCCGGCTGCTCGTGGCCCGCGGCCGCGTCGTGCCGGTGGACCGGCTCGTCGGGGATCTGTGGGAGACGCCGCCCGACGGCGCCGTCGCTGCCATCCGGACGTTCGTCGCCGATCTGCGCCGCGTGCTGGAGCCGGACCGGGCCCCGCGGCGGCCCGCCGACATCCTCGTCACGGCGCCACCCGGGTACGCGGTGCACGCCGCCCCGGACGCGGTGGACGCCTGGCGCTTCGAGGCGGCGGTGGCCCGGACCGGCGACCCGGCGCGGGAGGCCCTGGCCCGGCTCGACGAGGCCCTCGCGCTGTGGCGCGGACCCGCGTACGCCGAGTACGACGCCGAGCCGTGGGCCCGCGCGGAGATCGACCGCCTGAACGAGCTGCGGCTGCTCGCGGTCGAACGACGGGCGGAGGCTCTGATCGAGCTCGGGCGCGCGGCCGAGGCGGTGTCCGACCTGCAGGCACACACCGCGCAGGCGCCGCTGCGCGAGGACGCGTGGCACCTGCTGGCCACCGCGCTGTACCGGTCCGGCCGGCAGGGCGAAGCGCTCGCGGCGCTGCGCCGGGCGCGGGACGTGCTGGTCGGGGAGCTCGGCGTCGACCCGGGGCCGCGGCTGCGCCGGCTGGAGTCGGACATCCTGGCCCAGGCGCCGCATCTGGAGTCACCCGCGTCCGTGCCGCCGCCGGCGGCCGGACGTGTCTTCGTGGGGCGGCAGGACGAGCTGGCGCTTCTCGAAGCGGCCGCGGGCCGGGCCGCCGGTGGTGACGAGCCCGTGGTCGCACTGATCTCGGGGGAGCCGGGCGCCGGCAAGAGCGCGCTGGCCGAGACGCTGGCCGGGCGGCTCGCCGGGCAGGGGTGGGTGGTGCTGTGGGGACGTGGACCGGAGGACGACGGCGTCCCGGTCGCGTGGCCGTGGACGCCGGACACCGCGCCGGGACCCGGCGAGGACCCGGCCGCCGTGCGGTTCCGGCGCCGGCGGGAGGCCGTCGCCCGGATCGCCGCCGCCGCGGGCCGCTCACCCGTGCTGCTGGTCGCCGACGACCTGCACCGGGCCGACGCCGACAGCCTCGATCTGCTCACCGGCCTGGTCGCCGGGCCCGGGCGGGCGATGCTGCTGGGGACGTACCGGGCCACGGAGATCGGTCCGGCGCTGACGGCGGCGCTGGCGCGGCTGGCGCGTACCGAGCCGGTGCGGGTCTACCTCGGTGGCCTCGGCGAGCTGGAGGTCGCCGAGCTGGTGGCCGGGGTGCTCGGCCGGCCCGCCGGCGCGGGCGTCGCCCGTACGGTCCACCGGCGCAGCGGCGGCAACCCGTTCTTCTCCCGCGAGCTCGCCCGTCTGCACGCCGACGGAGCCGCGCTGGACGACATCCCCGCGGGCGTCCGCGACGTCATCCGGCACCGGCTCGCCCGGCTGCCCGAACGGACCCGCGACGTGCTCCGGCAGGCGTCCGTGCTGGGCCGCGACGTCGACCCCGAGGTGCTCGGCGTCCTGGCCGGCGACGTGGTGGACGCGCTGGACGACGCCCTGGCCGCGGGCTTCCTCACCGAGGACGGGCCACGCCTGCGGTTCGCGCACATCCTCGTGCGGGACACCGTCTACGGCGACCTGTCGGCCGTTCGCCGCGCCCACTGGCACGCGGCGGCCGGGGCGGCGATCGAACGCCTGGCGCCCGGCGACGCCGCCGTCCTCGCCCACCACTTCGGGCTCGCCGGGAGCCGGGCCGCCCTGCCGAAGGCCGCGCGGTACGCCCGGACGGCCGCGGAGGAGGCGGAGCGCCGCAGCAACCCGCACGAGGCCGCCCGGCTGTGGCGGCAAGCCCTGCGGGCCGCTGCCGGCGACCTGCCGGCGCGGCTGATCGCGCTCGCCGGCCTGGGGCGCAATCTCGCGGTCACCGGTCACCTGGCCGAGACACGGGCGCTGCGCGCCGAAGCGATCGCCGCGGTCACGGCCTCCGGCGACCCCGGCCTGACCGCGTCCGTCCTGACCGGCTTCGACGTGCCGGCCATCTGGCCGCGCAACGACGACCAGGAGCTGGCCGGCCGCGTCGTCGGCGCCGCGGAGCGCCTCCTGCCGGGATCGCCCCCGGCACTGCGCAGCCGGCTGTTGTCCACGCTCGCCCTCGAGCTGCGCGGGGACACCGGCGACCGGGGCCGCCGGGCCGCCGCGGAGGCCGAGGAGATCGCCCGGGGGCTCGACGATCCGGGGCTGCTCGCGCTGGCGCTGAACGCGCGGTTCATGCACGCGTTCGCCCGTACCGGGACGGCGGGGGAGCGGGACCGGATCGGCGCGGAGATCGTCGAGCTGGCCGCGAAGCACGATCTGGTGACGGTGGAGGTGCTCGGGCGTCTCATCCGGCTGCAGGCGGCGTGCGCGCGGGGCGAGTTCGACGCCGCCGACGGGCACGCGGCCGCCGCCGACCGGCTCGCCGGCCGCTACGAGCTGCCCGTGGTGGGCGTGTTCACCGAGCTGTACGCCGCCCTCCGGCTCGCGGTGGCCGGGCGTCCGGCCGAGGAGGCGTACCGCACGGCGTGCGCGCGGCTGGCGGGCAGCGGCATGCCGGGGATGAGCGACGGCCTGCTCGGTCTCGCGCTGCTGTCGATCGGGCGCGACGGCGGGGACGTGGGCCCGTACGAGCCGTGGGTGCGGCCGGGACGGCTGCTCGCCGCGGGGCGGCGGGACGAGGCGGCTCAGGCCGTACGGGCTCTGCCGGCGTCGCCGCACGACCTGCTCCGGGAAGCCCGGCTGTGCCTCGCCGCGCGGGCCGTGGCGGAGCTGGGGGACCGGGAGGCGGCCGAGCGGCTGTACGGCGAACTGCTGCCCGCCGCCGGTGAACTGGCCGGGGCGGGCAGCGGCGTCGTCTCGTTCGGCACCGTGCGCGAGCACCTCGCGGCGCTCCGGAAGCTGCTTTAGAGCACCGTGTCGTCCAGATCGGCGAGCAGCGTGTCGCCGCCGGCGAGCAGGTCCAGCCAGGGGCCCGTACGCGGAAGCTCGTGCGTGAAGAAGAACCGGGCCGCGAGCCGTTTGCCGTCGTAGAACGACCCCTGTTTGCCAGCGGCGGCGATCGCCTGCTCGAGCCACATCCAGGCGATGACGATGTGCCCGGCGGCGTCCAGGTACGTCGTCGCGTTGGCCAGCGCCTTATCCGGGTCGCCGGTGGCCCACAGCCTCCGCGTCACCTCGGCGAGCCGGGTGCACGCCGCGTCGAGGGCCGACGCCGCCCCGGCGAGCTCCTCCGGTGCCCGGGCGGTCGTCTCGCCGATGGTCCGCAGCAGCAGGGCCAGGCCCGCGCCGCCCTGCATGACCACCTTGCGGCCCAGCAGATCGAGCGCCTGGATGCCGTCCGTGCCCTCGTGGATCGGGTTGAGCCGGTTGTCGCGGTAGAACTGCTCGACCGGGTATTCGCGGGTGTAGCCGTAGCCGCCGTGCACCTGGATCGCGTGGTCGTTGGCCTTGAGGCACCACTGCGACGGCCAGGCCTTGACGATGGGCGTGAGCACGTCCAGCAGCAGCGGGGCGTCGGGATCCTCGCTGTCGAGCAGGGCCGCCGCGTACAGGACGAGGGCCAGGCCGCCCTCCACGTACGACTTCGAGGCCAGCAGCATCCGGCGGACGTCCGGGTGGCGGATGATGGGCACCGGCGGCGCGGCCGGGTCCTTGCCGGCGACCGGGCGGCCCTGCAGCCGTTCCCGGGCGTACGCGAGCGCGTGCAGGTAGCCGGTGTAGCCGAGGGCGACCGCGCCGGTGCCCACCCCGATCCGTGCCTCGTTCATCATGTGGAACATGTACGCGAGCCCGCGCCCCTCCTCGCCGACCAGATAGCCGACCGCGCCGGGCGCCCCCTGCGGCTCGTACGTGCCGTCGCCGAAGGAGAGCACGGCGTTGGTGGTGCCGCGGAAGCCCATCTTGTGGTTCAGCCCGGCCAGCACCACGTCGTTGCGTTCCCCGGGCGAGCCGTCCGGTCCCAGCAGGTGCTTCGGCACGATGAACAGCGACAGCCCCTTGACCCCGGGCGGCGCGCCCTGCACGCGGGCCAGCACGAGGTGCACGATCGTCTCGCTGAGCTCGTGGTCGCCCGCCGAGATCCACATCTTGCTGCCGTGCAGCCGGTACACGCCGTCGCCGGCCGGCACGGCCCGGGTCGTCACGTCGCTCAGCGACGACCCCGCCTGCGGCTCGGACAGGCACATCGTGCCGGTGAACCGGCCCTCCAGCATCGGCCGGACGAAGGCGTCGACATGCTCCTTCCTCGCGTACGTCAGCAGCAGGTTGGCGTTGGCCATGGTGAGCATCGGGTACGCCGACGTGGCGATGTTCGCGGCCTGGAACCAGGCGAAGCAGGCGCGCAGGACGGCATGCGGAAGCTGCAGCCCGCCCATCTCCTCGTCGAGCGCCCCGGCCAGCAGCCCCGAGTCGTTGAACGCCTTCAGCGCGGCCCTCACCTCGGGGATCACGGTCACCCGCCCGCCGTCGAACGTGGGCTCGTGCAGGTCGCCGGCCCGGTTGTGCGAGGCGAACTCCCGCTCGGCGATCTGCGCGGAGACCTCGAGCATCGCGTCGAAGGTCTCCCGGGAGTGCTCGGCGAACCGGGGACGGCGGGTGAGCGCCTCCACGTCCAGCCACTCGTAGAGCAGGAACTCGAGGTCGCGCGGCGACAGGATCCGAGACATCCCCCGATTCTGCCCCGGATCGCCGCGTGACCCGGGTTGCCGGTCGGCGAATGGCCCCTGAGCTGCGGCCGGGCGCTCTACGGTGAGCCGGTGAACGAGCTGTTCGTGGACGTCTGGGACGCGCTCGGCGACCGCGAACGGTCGCTGCTGCTCGAGCAGCGGCACACCGTGCCGGTGCCACCGGAGGTCGCCGCGGTGCTCGTCCGGGTCGGCTTGGCGCTCGAGGCACAGCCGGCGCTGTTCCCGGCTCCCGTGCACTGGCCGGCCGGGTTCGTCGACTTCCTCGACGACGTGGCGGCGGTGCGGGACGACGACGAGGAATGTGAATAGCGGCGGTAGCCAGCGCGTAATGGAAAGTCTATGCCGTGGGAGGTCGAGCGGGGGAGCTGCCCCGGGTACGCGGGCATCGTGCTCGAGGACTCGGCGGTGGCGTTGTGGTGGAAGGGCGTCGTTCCCCCGTCGATGCGGCGGGCCGTCGCGAACGCTTCTCGCACTGCGCCCGTACTTGTGAAAAGCGCCGCCCACTCCGTGAGCGAGTTGCGGGCGGCCGCGGCCGCCGTCCGGGCGGGCAGCCCCGGCCTGCCGATCCAGGCGATCAAGCTGACCCGGGTGACAGCGGCGGCCCCGTCTACTCGATCTCGGGCAGCGGCAAGATCGTCGCCAAGGGGACCGGGACGCGGACCGCGGGCGCCCGGCTCGGCTTCCAGGACTACGGCACGGCCTGGCGCGACTTCGGCATCACGCCGGCCACCCGCTGACGGGTTCCGGGGCCGCGACGCATGCGGCCCCCGGAACCGGCTTGGCATCGCGGCGCTGATCGTCGAAGGTGAGATCATGACGAGCGAACACGTGGTGGGGCACAACGGCATGTGGGCGCCCCCCGGGGCCGATCCGCGGGTGGCGGGCAAGCCGGTCGGCGAGCTGGCCACCATCCGGGAGTACCTCACCCACTACCGGCTCACCCTGGGGCTGAAGTGCGAGGATCTGTCGGCGGAGCAGCTTGCGGCCCGGTCGGTGCCGCCGTCCACGATGAGCCTGCTCGGCCTGGTCCGCCACCTGGCCCGGGTGGAGCACATCTGGTTCGAGCTGTGCCTCAAGGGGAACCGCGACGCTGTCCCGCCGTACTGGTCGGCCGACCGCAAGGACGTCGACTTCGACGGCGCGGCCGGTGACCCGGCGGTGGTCGAGGAGGCGTTCGCGACCTGGAGGGAGCGGATCGCCGCAGCCGACCGATGGCTGGACGAGGGGCCCGACCTCGGTGCCACGGTGCTGACCCGGCACGGCGAGGAGACCACCGTGCGCGACGTGCTCATCCACATGGTCGAGGAGTACGCCCGCCACTGCGGCCACGCCGATCTGCTCCGCGAGTGCATCGACGGCCGCACGGGGCAGTGACGTAGGACACAATGGATGATCGGTTGACACGTGGTCATGTCATAGACATTTACTGATTTAATGATCGCGTGATCGCGTCCTCAGTGGAGGGTCACGTGCCGGTCACGTCCCTCGTCACCCATGTCACCGATCAGCTGACCCGGTTGTGCCGGGTGACCGGGGCGGACCCGGTGATGTCGGCGCAGCTCGTCGCCGACCTGCTCGGCCCGGCCGGCCCCCGGCCGCTCGACGCCGGCCCCGCCTGGCCCTCCGACATCGCCGACGACCACACCCCCGTCGAGTTCTCCGTCGCCTTCCACCGCCACAGCCGGCCCACGCTGCGCATTCTCGCCGAGGCCGCGGTGGCCGACCTGAGCCGCCCGGCCGACCTCTCGTCCGCGCTCGCCTTCCTGCACCGGCAGACCCGCCGGCACCGGCTGACCACGGCGCGGCTCGACCGGGTGCTCGACCTGTTCACCACCGAGCGCCCGCAGGGCGTCTTCGGCATGTGGCACTCGCTGATCCTGCGCCGCACCCCGGAGTTCAAGGTGTACCTGAACCCCGAGATCCGCGGGGTGGCCGACGCCGACGCACTGGTCACCGAGGCCCTCGGGCGGCTCGGGGCCGCGCCGGCGCACCGGGCCGTCCGGCTGCGCGGGCTGCGGCCCGGCGAGCTCGGCGCCGCCGACCGGTTCACGTTCTTCGCGCTCGACCTGCACGACGCCGACAGCGCCCGGATCAAGCTCTACGTCTCCCAGCACGACGCCGACCTGGCCGACGTGGCCCGCGCCGCGGCGATGGTCCCCGGCGTCGACACCGGCACCGTCACGAGCTTCTGCCGGCAGGCCGCCGGGCCCGGCCCGTACACCGGCCGCCCGATCATCAGCAGCTACACGTATGCGGCCGGCGCGGACCGGCCGATCGGATACAGCGTGTACGTACCGATCCGCAGCTACGTCACCGACGACGCGCAGGCCCGCGACCGGATCCGCGGGCTGATGGACCGGCACGGCTTCGACCCCGAGCAGCTCGGCCCCGCGATGGCGGCCGTCACCTCGCGGCCCCTCGACGAGGGCGCCGGCCTGCTCGCCCACGTGTCGTTGCGGCTCGGGCCGCCGCGACCCGGCGTCACCGTCTACCTGTCGTCGGAGGCGTATTCCGTGAGCGCCCCGCAACCGCAGCGGGTTCCGGCCCGGTAGGAGGAACGCCATGACCGAAGAGATGTCCCCGTTGCTGCCGCCGTGGCGGATCAAGGTCGTCGAACCGATCCCGTTCCTCACCGCCCAGGAGCGCCGCGAGGCGTACGCCGCCGCCGGGCACAATCCGTTCAACCTGCGGGCCGACCAGATCACCGTGGACCTGCTCAGCGACTCGGGCACCGGGGCGACCTCGGCGGAGCAGGAGGCCGCGGCGGCCCGTGGCGACGAGTCGTACGCCGGCGCCCGCTCGTGGTTCCGCTTCCGCGACGAGGTCCGCGACCTGACCGGCTATCCGTACGTCCTGCCGGTGCACCAGGGGCGTGCCGCGGAGCGCATCGTGTTCTCCGCGCTGCTCAAGCCCGGGCAGATCTGCGTCAGCAACACCCACTTCGACACCACGCACGCCAACGTGGAGCTGGCCGGCGCGCACACCCTCGACCTGCCCTGCCCGCAGGCGTTCGACCTGGACAGCGACGAGCCGTTCAAGGGCGACATCGACCTGCGCGCGCTCGTGGACACCCTCGGCGGTCCGGACGGCGACCGGGTCGGCCTGGTGCTCATGACGATCACCAACAACGGCCTCGGCGCGCAGCCGGTGTCCATGGCCAACCTCGAGGCCGTCGCCGCGCTCTGCCGCCGGTACGGGGTCCCGTTCCTGCTGGATGCCGCACGCTTCGCCGAGAACGCCTGGCTCGTCCGGGAACGCGAGGACGGCTACGGAGACTGGACGCCCCGGCAGATCGCCACCCGCGCGTTCCAGCTCGCCGACGGCTGCCTCGTCAGCCTCAAGAAGGACGGGCTGGCCCCGGTCGGCGGCCTCATCGGGCTGCGCAGCGCCGAGCTCTTCGCCGTGTGCGAGGCCAACCTCATCGCCACCGAGGGCTTCTCCACGTACGGCGGTCTCGCCGGCCACGACCTGGAACGCATCGCCCAGGGCCTGCGCGAGGTCGTCGACGTGCACTACCTGCGCTCGCGGGCCGCGTCGACCGCACGCCTGGCCGCGCTCATCAACGAGGCCGGCGTCGACACCGTACGCCCGGCCGGCGTCCACGCCCTCTACCTCAACGCCGGCCGGCTCCTGCCGCACCTGGAGCCGGCCCAGTTCCCCGGCCACTCACTGGCCAGTGAGCTCTATCTTCGCGGGGGCATCCGCTGCGCCGAACTGGGGTCGCTGTATCTCGGGGCGATGGACGAGGAGCATCGGCTGGTGCAGCCGGCGCCGTTCGAGCTCGTGCGGCTGGCCATCCCGCGACGGGTGTACACCGACGCCCATCTCGACTACGTCGCCGCGACCCTGGCCCGGATCGCGAAGGATCCGGAGCGGGTGCGGGGCTACCGCATCGTGTCGGCGCCGGCCCTGCTGCGGCATTTCAAGGTACGGCTGGAGCCGGTGGCTTAGCGCCGGCGCGGGCTTTCCTCGGGCGCCGGTTCGAGCTTCGCCCCGCGTGCCGGCGTGGACTCCCCGCCCGCGCCGGCACGCCCCGGCGGCGCTGCCGAGGGCGTCGGCGCGGGCGGGGCAGCTCATGGTCCGGCAGGGGCCGGCAGCTTGGCGAGCACGTGCTGCAGCAGACCGATCAGCACCTCCACCGCCGAACCCCGCCGGCGCGCGTCGCAGCGCGCCAGCGGGACCTCCCCGTTGAGCTGCAGCGCCGCGCGGATCTCGTCGTCGGTGTACGAGCACTCGCCGAAGAAGGTGTTCACCGCCACGACGAACGGGATGCCGCGCCGCTCGAAGTAGTCGATGGAGGCGAAGCTCGCCGGCAGCCGCCGCGTGTCGACCAGCACCACCGCGCCGACGCAGCCCTGGGCCAGCTCGTCCCACATGAACCAGAACCGGTCCTGCCCGGGCGTGCCGAACAGGTAGAGCACCACCTCGCTGTTGATCGTGATGCGGCCGAAGTCCAGCGCGACCGTGGTCTGGTGCTTCTCCTCGAGGCCGGCGAGGTCGTCCACGCCGACGCTGGCCTCGGTCATCACCTCCTCGGTGGTCAACGGCGGGATCTCGCTGACGGAGCCGACCATGGTCGTCTTGCCGGCGCCGAAACCCCCGGCGATGACGACCTTGACGGATGTGCGTTCCATTGGTGTCGTGTCCTTGAGGTCAGAGCCGCTGGAGGCCGCAGAGCAGCGTCTCCAGCAGGGCACGGTCGTAGACGGTCTGCTGCGCGGCGGAGCCCAGGGCCAGGTAGTCCTGCTCGAGCAGGATGTCGACGAGCACCTTCACCACCGTCAGCGGCCGTCCCAGATAGGCGGAGATCTCCGCGATGGACATCCACTCCCGGCACTGCCGGAGGATCTGCTGGTACTCCGGCTCGAGCACGGTCGTGTCGGCCGGCAGCGCGACGACCTGGGTGGCCAGGTCCAGCGCCGCGTTGCGCGGCGTGGTCCGGCCGTTCACCAGCACGTACAGCGGCACCAGCCGGTCCGACTCGTCCCGGGCCTCCCCGGGCTCCCGGCCGGCCATCAGCGTGCGGCGTGCCCGTTGAGCGGCGCGCCGTCGCGCCTCTGCGCCCCGAGGTACTGCCCGATTCGGGTGACCAGGCGGCCCATCTCGTACGCGACCGTGCCCATGTCCACGTCCTCGCCGCCGAGCACGGCCAGCCGGGCGTTCTCCCCGGCGGAGGCGATGAACAGCGTCCGGTCCTGGAACTCCACGATGATCTGGTCCACCGGGCCGCTGGCGAACCGGCGGCCCACGCCCGCACCGACGCTGTAGAGCGACGACGCGGCGGCGGCGAGGACCTCGGCGGCGTCCCGGTCCAGCGACGCGGACTTCTGCACGACCAGCCCGTCGGTCGACAGCACGAGCGCGTGCAGCACCTGGTTGACGGCGGTGAGCTCGTCGAGCATCCAGGTGAGGTCGTTGTGCGGGGTCGGTTCCATGGCTCTTCCTGTCCTCGTGGGTTGTGCTGCGGGGAGGGGTTCTCGTGCTGCGGCCGGTGGGCCTTGTCCGGCCGGCGGTGGGCCTTGTCCGGCCGGCGGTGGGCCTTGTCCGGCCGGCGGTGGGCCTTGTCCGGCCGGCGGTGGGCCTTGTCCGGCCGGCGGTGGGCCTTA